>NZ_JBIAXP010000049.1:0-43100 GCF_042896795.1 Kitasatospora sp. NPDC001261 | reverse complement strand
GGCGTTCAGACCGTTGGCAGTCTGAAAATCACCCGTCACGCCCCTCTCCGCGGCCACCCCCTGCGCCACCCCCTCCCGCAGCGCGTCCCTCTCGCGGGGGGAGGGGCGGATGGGTGCGGGTGGGTGGGGCTGAAGGGGGTGGTTGCGGGCGCGCGGGCTTTCGCCCGGCGCGCCCGCTGAGGGGGGTGTCAGAGGGGGGTGCCAGAAGGGGGTGTCAGGTGGGGATGCCCGGGAGGGCGGGGGTGGGGGCGCCCCAGGTGTGGGCGCGGAGGGTGGCTTCGCGGAGGGCGGTGGCGGCGAAGGGGCGGTAGGGGGTGGGGAGGGTGAGGAGCAGGTCGGCGTAGGTGGTGGTCAGGCGGGTTTCCAGGTGGACGGCGAGTTTGGCGGCGTCGGTGGGGGAGGTGACGGGGAAGGGGAGCTGGTAGCCGGCGGCGGCGGGGGTGGGGGCGGCGGTGACGGAGGTGAGGAGGCGTTGCCAGGCGTCGCGTTGGGCCTGGTGGGCGGCGTGGGTGGTGCGGGCGGCGGTGCGCTGGGGGTCGTCGGGGAGGTGGGCGCCGACCACGCCGTAGCCGTAGACGGCGGCGTGTTCGGCGCTGAGGGCGGCCTGGAGGGCGGGGACAGCGGCGTTGGCGTCGGCGGCGCGTTCGGTGGTGCTGCCGGCGGTGGTGGTGCCGTCGGGGGTTTTGACGGGGGTCTGGTCGCCGAGGGCCGCGGCGTGCAGGGCGTTGCCGGCGGAGACGGAGGCGAGCAGGCGGGCGAGGGGCGGGCTGACCTCGTCGAGGCCCTGGAGGTGGGACTCGGCGGTCCGGTGCTCCATGAGGGCCAGCTCGGGGAGGGTGGGGAGGGCGCGGGACGGGGTGCCGGTGGGGGAGGGGCTCGCGCTCGGCAGGCCCTGGGCGAGGGCGGCGCGGTGCCGGGCGGTGTCGTCGCGCAGCGGTTGGAGCAGGGCGGTCTGGGCGCCCGGGGCGGTGAGCAGGCTGTCGTAGGCGCCGAGCAGGAGGTCGGTGTCGGCGATCGCGCGCAGGCGGGCCGGGGTGTCGAGGTCGCGGGGTGGGGTGGGGCCGGCCGGGTGGGCGCCGTGGGGGTCGGCGGTGCAGGCGGTGAGGGTGGTGAGCAGTCCGAGGGCCAGGAAGGTCCGTCGGCTGGGCGGCTGCATCGGGATCACTCCGGGCGGGTACGGGAGGACGGCCTCCCCGCCTGCCCTCGTTGGCGTGAATGATTACAGAATCCCCACGTTCCCGGGTGCGGTTCGGGGATGCCGTGCCGGGTGTGAGCTTGCTCGCAGTGGGTGGCGTGGGCGTGGTCGGCGGAGGTCCGGAATCGGTGGTTGGGGGCTTGACCGGATAGGCTTTGGGCCGAGCTGCCGTGACCCGGTGTGGCACACCGGGGGCGCGGGGCGACCTTCTGACAACAGCAGACGCGGCCGAGGAGTCCACCCGGATGAGCACCACCCACACCGACCGGCTGCGAGCGTTGCTGGAGCCGCTGGCCGAGCAGGCCGGACTGGATCTGGAGGACGTCAGGGTCACCCGGGCGGGCAGCCGTCGGCAGGTGCAGATCGACGTCGACACCGACGGCGGCGTGGACATGGACGCCATCGCCGAGTTCAGCCGGGTGGTCGGTGAGGCCCTGGACGAGTCGGACCTGATGGGGGACGACGCGTACCTGCTGGAGGTCGGCTCGCCGGGTGCGGAGCGTCCGCTGGTCCTGCCCCGGCACTGGCAGCGCGCCGAGGGTCGGCTGGCCAAGATCCACCTGGAGGACGGCGGGGAGATCGTCGCCCGGGTGCTGGAGGCCGACGAGGACGGCGCACTGGTCGAGGTGCAGCCGGTGAAGGGACGCGGCCGTCCGAAGGAGCGCCGTCTGGCGTACGCGGAGGTGGCCCGGGCGCGCGTCCAGGTCGAGTTCAACCGCAAGGACGACGAGCTCCTGGACGAGGCCGCGGACTTCGACGAGGGGGAGGACGGCGCCGAGTGAACCCCCGGTGCCGTACGACCATGACGAACGTGACGAAAGACGAGGAGGCGTAGCCGTGGACATCGACATGAGTGCCCTGCGCACGCTGGTCAACGAGAAGAACATCCCCTTCGACCTGCTGGTCGAGTCCATCGAGTCCGCCCTCCTCACCGCGTACCACCGCACCGAGGGCTCGCGCCGGCGGGCCCGGGTGAACCTGGACCGCAAGAGCGGCCACGTCACCGTGTGGGCGATGGAGGACCCGGCGGAGCTGGACGAGGGCGTCGAGCCGAAGGAGTTCGACGACACCCCGAGCGGCTTCGGCCGGATCGCGTCCAGCATCGGCATCCAGGTGATGATGCAGCGTCTGCGCGACGCCGCGGACGACCAGACCTTCGGCGAGTACGCGGGCAAGGAGGGCGACATCGTCACCGGTGTCGTCCAGCAGGGCAACGACCCGAAGAACGTGCTGGTCGACATCGGCAAGCTGGAGGCCATCCTGCCGCCGCAGGAGCAGGTCCCGGGCGAGGACTACCGGCACGGCACCCGCCTGAAGTGCTACGTGGTGGCCGTGCGCCGCGGCGTGCGCGGGGCTTCGGTGACGCTGTCGCGCACCCACCCCAGCCTGGTGAAGAAGCTGTTCGCGCTGGAGGTCCCGGAGATCGCGGACGGCAGCGTGGAGATCGCGGCGATCGCCCGTGAGGCCGGCCACCGGACCAAGATCGCGGTCTGGTCGCGCCGCCAGGGCCTGAACGCCAAGGGCGCCTGCATCGGCCCGATGGGCTCCCGGGTTCGCGCCGTGATGGGCGAGCTGCACGGCGAGAAGATCGACATCGTCGACTGGTCCGAGGACCCCCGGGAGATGGTGGCCGCCGCCCTGTCGCCCGCACGGGTGACCAGCGTGGAGATCGTGGACGCCGCCCAGCGTTCCGCCCGGGTGATCGTGCCGGACTACCAGCTGTCGCTGGCGATCGGCAAGGAGGGGCAGAACGCCCGCCTGGCCGCGCGCCTGACCGGGTGGCGGATCGACATCCGGCCGGACACCGAGGTCCCCGCCGAGGAATCGCAGGCCCGGTAATCATCGTTGTCGTGTGCGCCCCTGCCGGTCCTCCGGGATCGGCGGGGCGGCGCCATGTCGCTTCGGAGGGGTAGACTTGCCTTCGTCTGGCCGGACGCATGTCCGAGCACGCCCGGAACGCACCTGCGTGGGCTGCCGCAAGCGAGCGGCCAAGCACCAGCTGTTGCGTGTCACGGCGGTCGAGGGCGAGTGCGTCCCTGATCCCCGCGGCGCACTCCCGGGCCGGGGAGCTCACCTGCACCCCGATCCGGCCTGCCTCGACCTCGCGGTCCGCCGTCGGGCGTTCCCCCGGGCCTTCCGGCTCCAGGGCGCGCTCGACACCGAGCGGCTCCGCGGGTTCATCGGGGAGCTGGTGGGCGGAGCCCCCTAGCCGGGCGGCCTCCCGCGACACTCGCCGCTCGCGCGGCGGAGAACCACCGCAACAAGCACAGCGCTCGGGCAGCCGCGCGCCGTGCCACCAGTCAGGTACCTCGCGATGTGGAAGTAGGTCGAGATTGCGATGAGCTCTCGATGAGTACGCGATGAGTACGCGATGGGTACGCCCATGAAGTAGCGACAGTCCGGCGGACGAGACCCCCGGACTCATAGACAGGAGTGAAGTGGCTAAGGTCCGGGTTTATGAACTCGCCAAGGAGCTTGGCTTGGAGAGCAAGGCCGTCATGGCCAAGCTCACCGAGCTCGGCGAGTTCGTCCGTTCGGCGTCCTCGACGATCGAGGCGCCGGTCGTACGCAAGTTGACTGACGCGCTTGGTGTGGCCCCCACCGGTGGTGGTTCCGCTGCCAAGCCGGGCCCGCGGAAGCCCGCGGCGCCCTCCCCCGCGGCCGGCTCGGGTGCCCCGAAGCCGGGCGCTCCGACCCCGGGTCCGCGCCCCAGCGCGACCCCTGGTCCCCGTCCGACCCCGGCTGCCGCCGCGCCTTCCGCGCCGGCTGCCGCCCCTGCGGCCCCCGCGGCCGGAGCGGGTGCCCCGAAGCCGGGCGCTCCGACTCCGACTCCGGGCCCGCGTCCGGCCGCGCGTCCCGCCGCTCCGGCGGCTCCGGCCGCGCCCGCGGCCGAGTTCTCCTCGCCGGCTCCGGCCGAGGCCCCGCGTCCCGCCGCCCAGGCCCCGCGCCCGAGTGGCGGCCAGGCCTCCGGCGGTGCCCGTCCGGGCCCGCGTCCGGCCGGTCCGCGTCCGGGCAACAACCCGTTCACCTCGGGTAGCGCCACCGGCATGGGCCGCCCCGGCGACCGCCGTCAGGGTGGTCAGGGCGGTGCTCCGCGTCCGGGTGGTGCCCAGGGTGGCGACCGTCCGCGTCCGGGCGGCGACCGTCCGCGTCCCGCCGGTGCCCCGGGTGCCGGTGCGCCGCGTCCCGGTGGCGACCGTCCGCGTCCCGCCGGTGCCCCGGGTGCCGGTGCCCCCCGTCCCGGTGGCGCTCCGCGTCCCGACGGCATGCCGCGTCCGGCCGGTCCGCGCCCCGGCGCGCCGTCCCCGTCCGGCATGCCGCGCCCGAACCCGGGCATGATGCCGCAGCGTCCGGCCGGCCCGCGTCCGGGCCCCGGTGGCCGTGGTCCCGGTGGCCCCGGTGGCCGTCCGGGTGGTCCGGGCGGCGCCGGCGGTGCCCGTCCCGGCTTCCAGGGTCGTCCGGCCGGTCCGGGCTCGCGTCCGGCCGGTGGCGGCGGCTTCGGCGGTCCGCGTCCGGGTGGCGGCGCCCCCGGTGGTGGCGGCGGCTTCGGCCCCCGTCCCGGCGGCTTCGGCGGTCGTCCCGGTGGCCCGGGTGCCCGTGGTGGCACGCAGGGTGCCTTCGGTCGTGGCCCGGGCGGTCGCCCGGCTCGCGGTCGCAAGTCGAAGCGGGCGAAGCGCCAGGAGTACGAGGCCATGCAGGCCCCGTCCGTCGGCGGTGTGATGCTGCCTCGCGGCAACGGCCAGACCGTTCGCCTGTCGAGCGGCGCCTCGCTGATGGACTTCGCGGAGAAGATCAACGCCAACCCGGCCGCGCTCGTCTCCGTCATGTTCAACCTCGGTGAGATGGTCACCGCGACCCAGTCGGTCTCCGACGCGACCCTCGAGCTGCTGGCCGGCGAGATGGGCTTCCAGCTGGAGATCGTCAGCCGGGACGACGAGGACCGCGAGCTGCTGGAGTCGTTCGACATCGACTTCGGTGCCAACGAGGGCGACGAGGACCAGCTGGCCCCGCGTCCGCCGGTCGTCACCGTCATGGGTCACGTCGACCACGGTAAGACCCGCCTGCTGGACGCGATCCGCAAGTCCAACGTGGTGGCCGGCGAGGCCGGTGGCATCACCCAGCACATCGGTGCCTACCAGGTGGCGACGATGGTGAACGGCGAAGAGCGCCCGATCACCTTCCTCGACACCCCGGGTCACGAGGCGTTCTCCGCCATGCGTGCCCGTGGTGCCAAGTCCACCGACATCGCGATCCTGGTGGTCGCGGCCAACGACGGTGTCATGCCGCAGACGGTCGAGGCGCTGAACCACGCCAAGGCCGCGGGTGTGCCGATCGTGGTCGCCGTCAACAAGATCGACGTCGAGGGCGCCGACCCGACCAAGGTCCGCGGTCAGCTGACCGAGTTCGGCCTGGTGGCCGAGGAGTACGGCGGCGACACCATGTTCGTCGACATCTCCGCGCGCCAGGGCCTGAACATCGACCAGCTGCTGGAGGCCGTGGTCCTGACCGCGGACGCCTCGCTGGACCTGCGGGCCAACCCCGAGCAGGACGCGCAGGGTATTGCGATCGAAGCCCACCTGGACAAGGGCCGCGGCGCCATGGCGACCGTCCTGGTCCAGCGCGGTACCCTCCGCGTCGGTGACTCGATCGTCGTGGGCGACGCCTACGGCCGCGTCCGCGCCATGCTGGACGAGAACGGCAACAACCTCGCCGAGGCGGGCCCGTCCCGTCCGGTGCTGCTGCTCGGTCTGACCTCGGTGCCCCGCGCCGGCGACAGCTTCATCGTCGTCGACGAGGACCGCACCGCCCGTCAGATCGCCGAGAAGCGCTCGGCCCGCGACCGCAACGCCGCCTTCGCGCAGCGTCGGGTCCGGGTGTCCCTGGAGGACCTGGACAAGGCCATCGCCGCCGGCTCCATCGAGCAGCTCAACCTCATCATCAAGGGTGACGTCTCCGGTTCGGTCGAGGCCCTCGAGGACGCCCTCGTCAAGCTGGACGTGGGCGAGGAGGTCG
Source organism: Kitasatospora sp. NPDC001261 (assembly GCF_042896795.1). Classification (NCBI taxonomy): domain Bacteria; kingdom Bacillati; phylum Actinomycetota; class Actinomycetes; order Kitasatosporales; family Streptomycetaceae; genus Kitasatospora; species Kitasatospora sp. NPDC001261. The sequence continues at coordinate 36,892 of NZ_JBIAXP010000049.1, read as the reverse complement.
AGCTCCGGGTCCTGCACCGCGGTGTGGGTGCCATCACCGAGTCCGACGTGGACCTGGCGATGGGCTCGGACGCCATCATCATCGGCTTCAACGTGCGCGCCGAAGGCCGTGCGCGCGCCGCGGCCGACAAGGAAGGCGTGGACGTCCGGTACTACTCGGTCATCTACCAGGCGATCGAGGAGATCGAGAACGCCCTCAAGGGCATGCTCAAGCCGGAGTACGAGGAGGTGCGCCTCGGCGCCGCGGAGATCCGCGAGGTCTTCCGCTCCTCCAAGTTCGGCAACATCGCCGGTGTCCTGGTCCGCGACGGCATCATCCGCCGCAACGCCAAGGCCCGCCTCATCCGCGACGGCAAGGTCGTGGCGGAGAGCCTCACCATCGAGGGTCTGCGCCGCTTCAAGGACGACGCGACCGAGGTCCGCGAGGGCTTCGAGGCCGGTGTCACCCTGGGGTCGTTCAACGACATCAAGGTCGAGGACATCATCGAGACCTACGAGATGCGCGAGAAGCCGCGCGCCTAGTCGGTGTCAGCCGGGGCCGGTCGACGGGTGGTATTTCCGTCGACCGGCCCCGGTCTCGCTGTGTAGGGTCCGGGGTAGTCACACAGTGGCGCCAGCCCGTTTCCGGGCTGCTCCCCGAGGCCTTCCAGGTCGGCGAGACCTGTCATACATGTTCGTGGGAACACTCACCTTCGACCTGCTGCTGGGCGACGTCCACTCGCTCAAGGAGAAGCGTTCGATCGTGCGGCCCATCGTGGCCGAACTGCAGCGCAAGTACAGCGTGTGCGCTGCCGAGACCGGGAACCAGGACCTGCACCGCCGGGCCGAGATCGGCCTCGCGGTGGTCTCCGGCGAAGCCGGGTACGTCACCGAGGTCCTGGACAGCTGTGAGCGGTTGGTCGCCGGCCGCCCCGAGGTACAGCTCCTCTCCGCGAGGAGGCGGTACCACAACGACGACGACGAATGAGGACCGTGGAGCCGGCCGACGGAAGTCGCCGTTCTCACACGGATCAGGACCGAGAGCGCCCGCAAGGCCGGGCGCGGGCCGGTACTTTGGGGCGTGGGCCCCGACGGGTGCGCAGTTCTCCCGGGTACCGGGCCCATTGCACGAGGAGGCAACGTGACCGACACCGCTAGGGCGCGCAAGCTCGCCGACCGCATCCAGGTGGTCGTCGCCCAGACCCTGGAGCGGCGGATCAAGGACCCCCGACTGGGGTTCGTGACCATCACCGACACCCGGGTGACCGGGGACCTGCGCGAGGCCACCGTCTTCTACACCGTCTTCGGTGACGAGACCGAGCGCGAGGCCACCGCGGCCGCGCTGGAGAGCGCCAAGGGCGTGATCCGCTCCGAGGTCGGCAAGATCGGGGTGCGCTTCACCCCGACGCTGACCTTCGTCGCGGACGCGCTGCCGGACAACGCCCGGAACATCGACGACCTGCTCGACCGGGCCCGCAACTCGGACGCCGCCGTGCGCACCCGGGCCGCGGGGGCGAGCTACGCCGGCGAGGCGGACCCGTACCGGGTTCCGGCGGCCGAGCGTGACGACGAGGACGAGTAGTCATGGCGGGTGAGCCGGCGCAGGCCGCCTCGCGAGCCGGATCGACCACGGGGGCGTCCTCCACCAGCACGGTGGAGGGTGCCCTCGTGGCGCTTCCGGGCCCGCGCGCCGAGGAGAGCGGGTTCGAGCTGCTCTGGCAGCAGGTGGTGGCGGAGATCGGGCGGGCCCGTTCGATCGACCTGATCTGCCACATCTGCCCGGACGGCGACGCGCTGGGCTCCTCGCTGGCGGCGGCGCTGGCGCTGCGGGCGCTCGGCAAGCAGGTGCGGGTCTCCTTCGGCGACGACCCGCAGGTCGTGCCCGAGTCGCTGGCCTTCCTGCCCGGCCAGGAGCTGATCGTGCCGGCCGTCGAGGTGCCGGACGTGCCGGAACTGGTGCTCTGCTTCGACGTGGCCGCGGAGAGCAGGCTCGGCCTGCTGCACGCCAAGGCCTTCGCCGCGCCCGTCCTGGTGGTGCTCGACCACCACGCCTCCAACCCGGGCTTCGGCACCCACCAGCTGATCGACCCGACCGCGCCGGCCACCGCCGTGCTGGTCGACGAACTGCTGCGCCGGCTCGGCGTGGAGCTGGACCAGGAGCTGGCCACCTGCCTCTACACCGGTGTCGCCACCGACACCGGTTCGTTCAAGTACCGGGCCACCACGCCCGCCACCCACGAGCTGGCCGCCCGGCTGCTGGCCACCGGCATCCGGCACGACCTGATCGCCCGGCAGCTGTGGGACACCTCCTCCTTCGGCTACCTCAAGGTGCTCGCGGGCGCGCTCGACCGGGCCGTCTACGAGCCGGAGGCGGCGGACGGGCTGGGCCTGGTGTGGACCTGGGTGCCCTACCAGGACCTCGCGCTGTTCAGCGTCACGGTCGAGGAGATCGAGGGGCTGATCGACATCCTGCGCCGCCCGGCCGAGGCCGAGGTGGCGCTGGTGCTCAAGCAGGACCCGGACGGCACGCTGCGCGGCTCCTCGCGTTCCAAGGGCGCGGTGGACGTCGCCGCGGCCTGTGCCGAACTGGGCGGCGGGGGGCACGTCTTCGCGGCCGGATTCAGCGTCCGGCAGGACGTGGCCGCGGTGGTCGAGCGGTTCCGGGGCGCCCTGCGACCGGTACGTTGATCATCTCTGCTGTTGTTGTTGAGAGAAAGAACCCGATGAAGCGCAAAGGCACCGGCCCGGACGGCCTGGTGATCGTCGACAAGCCTGAGGGCATCACGTCGCACGGGGTCGTCGCCAAGCTGCGGTGGCTGGCCGGGACCCGGAAGGTCGGGCACGCCGGCACCCTGGACCCGATGGCCACCGGCGTCCTGGTGATCGGCGTCGAGCGGGCCACCCGGCTGCTCGGCCACCTGATGCTCACCGCCAAGACCTACGAGGCGACCATCCGGCTCGGCCAGACCACCGTCACCGACGACCGCGAGGGCGAGGTCACCGCCTCGGCCCCGGCCGACGCCGTCACCCGGGAGGCGATCGACGCCGGGATCGCGGCGCTCACCGGCGAGATCATGCAGGTGCCGTCCAAGGTCAGCGCGATCAAGATCGACGGCAAGCGCTCGTACGCGCGGGTGCGCGAGGGCGAGGAGTTCGAGCTCGCGGCCCGGCCGACCACGATCCACTCCTTCACCGTGCACGGGCAGCGCGCGGCGGTCGCCGAGGACGGCACGCCGGTGATCGACCTGGACGTCACCGTCGAGTGCTCCTCCGGCACCTACATCCGGGCGCTGGCCCGGGACCTGGGCGCCGGGCTGGGCGTCGGCGGGCACCTGACCGCGCTGCGGCGCACCAGGGTCGGGCCGTACGGGGTGGAGTCGGCGCGCACCCTGGAGCAGCTGGAGGCCGACGTCACCGGCGAGTCCGCCAAGGGTCTCGAGGTGCTGCCGATCGGCGAGGCCGCGGCGGCCGCCTTCCCGCGCTGGGACCTGGACGAGGCCTCGGCGGAGAAGCTGTCGCACGGCGCCCGGCTGAAGGCGCCCGGGATGGGCGTGGACGGGCCGATCGCGGTGTTCGGGCCGGACGGGCGCTTCCTCGCGCTGGTCGAGGAGAAGGGCGGGCAGGCGAAGCCGGTCGCGGTCTTCGTCGGCTGACGCCCCCGCTGTTCGGAGCCCCCGTCGGGAATCGTCCCGACGGGGGCTTTCCCGTTCCCGGACCCCCTTTCACCCGCACGAGGGAGCGCGCGGAGTGAACGCCCGTGGTGAGCGGCGCGGGCGCGGTCGGACCGCCTCCCGCGCGGGCAGGCTCCGGGCGGCGGGCGAGCGACGGTCGAGGGGGCAATGGGATGCCGGGGTTTCTGGAGGGCGATCCGGGGCGGTACCTGCTGCGGATCCGCGACCTCAACGGGCGGCTGCACGGCTTAGGGTTCGTCGCCGACCCGCAGGGGGGCGTGCTGACGGCGCACGAGAGCGTGGCCGGACTGGACCGGGTCGTCCTGCACACCCCCGGCGGGCAGACCAGGGTGCTCGGCCCGGACGCCGTGCTGCCGCTGCCCGGGCACGGGCTCGCCCTGCTGCGCACCGAGGCGGTCGGCGGGCTGCCGGTGCCGCCGCTGCCGCTGGCCGCCGTCGCGGCCGGGCACGAGGTGCTGCTGCCCGCGCTGGCGGGGGAGGACGGCCGGGTGGTCGCGCTGCGCTGCGGGCTGCTCGGGGTCACCGGCGCGGCGTACGGCGGGCACCGGCTGGGCGGGGTGCTGCTGCTGGACGTGCCGGTGGTCGGCGGGGTCGCGGTGCCGGCCGGCTCGCCGGTGCTGGACGCCCGCAGCGGGGCGGTGGTCGCGCTGGCCGCGCCCGCCCTGCGCGACCCCCGGCACGGCGGGGCGCTGCCGGCCGTGGCGGTGGGAGCGGGCCCCGCGGACGGGACGGCGGCCGCCGGGGTGCTGGCCGGGCTGCTGGCGAGCAACGCGGCGGCGGTGCCCGGCTACGGCCCGGCGCTGAACCTGGCCGGGGTGCTGCGGCTGACCGCCGTCCAGGTGACGGCCGCCGGTGCCGGGCCGGCCCGGGTGGCCGACCTGGCCGCCGACCGGGTGGACCGGCCGGACGGCCTCGCCGGGGACGAGCCGGCCGCGACCGTCACCGCGCTGGTCGGCGCCCCCGGCAGCGGACGCACCACCGAACTGGCCGCGCTGGCCGCCCGCCGGCACGGCGGCGCCCACCCGCTGCCCACCCTCTGGCTGCGCGGCGCCGACCTGCGGGCCGGGGACCGCTCGCTCGCCGAGCCGCTGGAGCGGGTGCTGGCCGCCGCCGCGGCCGGACTCGGCACCCCGGCGCCCGCGCCGGAGCCGGTGGCGGCGCTGTGCGCGGCGGCGGGCCGGCCCCTGCTGGTGGTCCTGGACGGCCCCGAGGAGGCCCCGCTGGCGGTGGACGCGCGCTGGCTGCGCGGCGCCGGCCAGTGGCTGACCGGCTGCGGCGCCCGGCTGGTCACCGCCTGCGGCGAGGAGCTCTGGGAGCGGCTCGCGGCCGAGACCTGGGGGAGCGGCACGCCCGGCCCCCGCCGTACCGCCGAACCGCACCCGGACGGCGACCTGGGCAGCGCCCCCACCGTACGGATGGACGGCCGCGGCCCGGACGGGCCGAGCCTGGCCGGGCAGCGGCTCGGCCCGCTGCCCCCCGAGGCGGCCGAGCGGGTGCGCCGCCGGTACGGGCTGCCGCCGGGCCACCCGGCCGCCGCCGGGGACGGCGGGCACCCGCTGGCCGTCCGGTTGGCCGGGGAGCTGTGGGCCCAGGGGCTGCGCGACGGGCCGGTGCGCCGCGGCGAGCTGTTCGACGCCTTCCTGGACCTGCGCTGCCTGCGGGTGGCCCAGCGGCTGGCCGAGGACGGCCGGCCGCGCCGCCCGGGCGCCCACCGCCGGGGCGCGGTGCGGCCGGCCGGGCCGCGGCACCGGCGGGTGCGCCGGCTCGCGGCGGCGGTGGCCGGGCGGGTGCACGAGGCGGCCCGGCGGATGCTCGGCGGCCGGTCGGGCGGCGGGCTGGACCGGGCCGTCTTCGAGGAGCTGTTCCCGGTCGAGGGCGGCTGGGCCACGGCGGTGCTCGCCGAGGGCCTGTTCGTCCCGGCCGGGCCCGGGTTTCGCTTCGCGCACGGGGAGTTCGCGGACTGGCTGCAGGGCCGGCACCTGGACCTGGACGCGGCGCTGCGGCTGCTGCTCGGCGAGGCCGAGGACACCCCGCCGTGGCCCGCCGACGAGCCGGCGGAGCCCGGCGGCCACCCGGCGGCGGAGACGGCCGCCGGGGCGGACGCCGTCCCCCGGCACCGGATCGGCCCGGTCGCCGCCGCACTGCGCCGGGTGGCCGAGACCTGGGGCGCCGGCGCCCTGGACCCGTGGCTGCACCGGATCTGGCGCGCCCTGGACCTGCGCCCGCCGGGCAGCGAACCCGCCTGGTGGGCGGCCCGGTTGCTCGCCGAGGGCCTGGCCGTCGGCCCGGACCCGGCCGAACACCGGGCGCTGCTCGACCAGATGGCGGCCCGGATCGCCGAACGGGCGGGCGGGACGGGCGCAGTGGCGCTCCCGGCGGCCGGGCTCGGCCGTTTCGGGCCGGCCTTCTGGACCGGCATCGGCCTGCCCGTCGAGGCCGAACTCGCCCTGCTGCGCAGCCTGGTGGCCGCCGACGGCCCCGGGCAGCGCTTCCTCGCCGTGGTGGCCCAGCGGCTGCGCGCCGACCCGGTCGGGGTGTTCCCGCTGCTCTGCGCCTGGTTCGAGGACCCGCGCGGCCTGCCGGGCCGCCCGGGGCGCACCGTCGCCGACCTCGCCCACGACCTGCTGTACGCCCACCGGCGGCTCGCCCTGGACGAGTTGGCCGACGCGCTGGCCGCCGCCGCGCACCCGCGGGCGGACGCGCTGCTCACCGTGCTCGCCGCCGAGGAGCCGTCCGCGCTCTGCCGCGCGGTGGACCGCTGGAGCCACGACCGGCGGCCCGAACGGCACGTCGCGGCGGCCGTGCACGCGCTGCGGACCGCCCCGTACGCCTCCGGGGCCGGCGTCGAGCTGCTGCGGTACACCGCGCTGACCCTGCTCGCCCGCGAGGACGAGCCCGGTCTGCACGGGGCCGCGCTGGCGCTGCTGGTCGGCGATCCGGCGACCCGGGCCGAGCACCTGCCGGCCGCGCTCGCCCTGCTGCGGGCCGGCGGCGACGCCTTCCTCACCCCGCGGGCGCTCGCCCCGGCCCTGGAGAGCGACCCGGAACCCGTCCTGGCGGCCTTCGCCGAGTGCTCGGCCGCCCCCGGCGCGGCGCCCGCCGAGACGCTGCGGGTGCTCGCCGACGCCACCGCCCCGGCGGCCGTGCGGCGGGGCGCCGAGCTGGCCGCCGGGCTGCTGCGCGGGAACCCGGGGCTGGCCGGCCCGGTCGCCGTCGACTACCTCGGCCGCCGGCTGGCGCGCGCCGCCGCCGGCCCGGCCGACCGGCTGGAGCTGCGGGTGCTGATCGGCGCCGCGCTGGCGGCCCGCAGCGCGGCCGTCCGGCGGCCGTTCGCCGAGGTGCTGTCCGTCCCGGTGGCCGACCCGGCGGCGGACGCGCTGCGCTGCGAGCTGCTGGACACCCTGCTCGCCGCCGAGACCGACCCGGCGGTGCTGACCGTCGCCGTGGAGCGGCTCGCCGAGCACTGCGCGGCCGAGAACCCGGCCCGGGCCCGGGCGGTGCTGGCCCGGGCCGGCACCGGGCTGCCGGGCGCGGACGAGCTGCTGGTGCGCTGCGCCGGGCGGTCGGCGGCCTTCGCCCGGCTGCTCGCCCGGTGGCCGTCCGGGGCCGCGCCGACCGCCCCGGACGGCCCCCGGCTGGCCCGGATGCGGGCCCTGGCGGCGGCCGGACGGGACCCGCAGTACGCCGCCGCGGAGGCCGAGCGGGCCGTCTCCGGGCGGGCCGCGGGGCCCTCGGCGGGCTCAACCCGTATTCCGGTGCCTGAGCCGGGGCAGGCGCATGGCACGCTATAGGGGTTCGGGTTTTGAGCGTTTGAGCGTACAGAGGGTACGCGCCGTACGGAACAAGGAGCGGTCAGGTGCAGCGCTGGCGTGGCCTGGAGGAGATCCCCGGGGACTGGGGACGCAGCGTCGTCACCATCGGCTCGTTCGACGGGGTGCACCGAGGACATCAGCTGATCATCGGGCGGGCGGTCGAGCGGGCCCGCGAACTGGGCGTCCCGGCGGTCGTGGTGACCTTCGACCCGCACCCGCGCGAGGTCATCCGCCCGGGCAGCCACCCGCCGCTGCTCGCGCCGCACCCGCGCCGTGCCGAGCTGATCGCGGAGCTGGGCGTGGACGCGGTGCTGGTGCTGCCGTTCACCACCGAGTTCTCCCAGGAGTCCCCGGAGACCTTCGTCCGGCAGGTACTGGTGGACGCGCTGCACGCGCGGGTCGTCATCGAGGGCCCCAACTTCCGCTTCGGGCACCGGGCGGCCGGGAACGTCGAGCTGCTCGGCGAACTGGGCCGGGCGGACGACTTCGAGGTCGAGGTGGTCGACCTCCAGGTGTGCGGCACGGCCGGGGACGGCGAGCCGTTCTCCTCCAGCCTGACCCGCCGGCTGGTGGAGACCGGGGACATGGCCGGCGCCAACGAGGTGCTGGGCCGTCCGCACCGGGTGGAGGGCGTGGTGGTGCGCGGCGCGCAGCGCGGCCGCGACCTGGGCTACCCGACCGCCAATGTCGACACCGTGCCGCACAGCGCGATCCCGGCGGACGGCGTGTACGCGGGCTGGCTGACCGCCGACGGCGAGCGGATGCCGGCGGCGATCTCGGTCGGCACCAACCCGACCTTCGACGGCACCACCCGCACCGTGGAGGCCTACGCCATCGACCGGGTCGGCCTGGACCTGTACGGGCTGCACGTGGCCGTGGACTTCCTGGCCTACCTGCGCGGGATGGAGAAGTTCGACTCCATCGACGCGCTGCTGGACCGGATGGCGGACGACGTCAAGCGGGCCCGCGAGCTGACCGACGGCATCTGAGCGACAGCGTCCGAGCGACGGCGTCCGAGGCGTCGCAGAACGACGGAAGGGGCCCACCGACCTGGTGTCGGTGGGCCCCTTCCGTCGCTGTCACTGCTGGGGCGGGGGCGGCGGGTAGCCGTAGCCCGGCCCCGGCTGCTGCGGCCAGGGCGCCCCGGGGGCGGGCTGCTGCGGGTAGCCGTACCCGGGCGGGGGCGGCGGGGCCTGGCCGGGCTGCGGGGCCCACGGCGCCCCGGGGGCGGGCTGGCCGGCCTGCTGCGGGTACGGCTGGGCCTGCTGCTGCGGGTCGGCGTACGGCTGGGGGCCGCCCGGCTGCGGGTAGCCGGCCTGGGCCTGCTGCTGCCAGCCGGCCTGCTGGGCGGCGGCGGCCTGGTGGGCCCGGATGATGTCCTCGCCGACCAGGGTGGCCAGCTCGAAGTAGGCCTCCCGGACCTTGGGCCGCATCATGTCGAGGTTGACCTCGGCGCCGGCCGCCAGGCTCTCGTCGAACGGCACCACGATCACGCCGCGGCAGCGGGTCTGGAAGTGCGCGACGATGTCCTCGACCTTGATCATCTTGCTGGTCTCGCGCACCCCGGAGACCACCGTGATGCTGCGCTGGACCAGGTCCGCGTAGCCGTGCGCGGAGAGCCAGTCCAGGGTGGTCGAGGCGCTGGAGGCGCCGTCCACGCTGGGGGTGGAGACGATGATCAGCTGGTCGGCCAGGTCCAGCACCCCGCGCATCGCGCTGTACAGCAGGCCGGTGCCGGAGTCGGTCAGGATGATCGGGTACTGGCGGCCCAGCACGTCGATCACCTGGCGGTAGTCCGAGTCGTTGAAGGTGGTCGAGACCGCCGGGTCGACGTCGTTCGCCAGGATCTCCAGGCCCGAGTTCAGGTCCTGCGAGGTGAACTGACGGATGTCCATGTAGCTGCGCAGGTGCGGGATGGCCGTCACCAGGTCGCGGATGGTCGCGCCGGTCTGGCGCTTCACCCGGCGGCCCAGGGTGCCGGCGTCCGGGTTGGCGTCGATCGCGATCACCTTGTCCTGGCGCTCGCTGGCCAGGGTCGCGCCGAGCGCGGTGGTGGTCGTGGTCTTGCCGACGCCGCCCTTGAGGCTGATCACGGCGATCCGGTAGCAGCTCAGCACCGGGGTGCGGATGATCTCCAGCTTGCGGGCCTTCTCGGCCGCCGCGGCCTTGCCGCCGAACTGGAAGCGCGGCTGCTGGCGCTGCTGCTTGGGCTGGCTGCGCAGCAGCCGGTCCGAGGACAGCTCGACGGCGGCGGTGTAGCCCAGCGGCGCGCCGTGCGCGGTCTGCTGCGGGGCGGCGGCCTGCTGGAACGCGCTGGGCTGCGGGGCCTGCGGCTGCTGCTGCCACGGCTGGCCGGGCAGCGGCTGCCCCGGCAGCGGCGGGCCGGGCTGGGCCTGCGGGCCGGGCTGGGGCGGGACCGGCTGCTGGTACGCGGCGGGCTGCGGCCAGCCGCCCTGGCGCGGGTCCACCGGGCCGGGCTGGGGCACCGGGCCGGGGGGCTGCGGGGCGGCGGCGTGCTGGGGCGGCAGCGGCAGCGGCTGCTGCGGCTGCTGGACTTGCTGAGCCTGCTGGGCCGCCCACGCGGCCTGCGGGTCCCAGGAAGCCGATGGGTCCTGGGGGTGCTGCGGCGGGGCCTGCTGGACCGGCGGCTGCGCGAAGTTCTGCGGCTGCGCGGGCGCGACGGGCGCGGGAGCAGGGGCGGGCGCCGGGTACGGCTGCGGCGCGGGCTGCTGCGCCGCGGCCTCCGGCGTCGGCCAGGCCGGGGCACCGGCCTGCGGCTGCTCGGCGACCGGCGGAGCCGGGGCGGCCGCCGGGAACGGGACGTGCTGCGCCTCGGCCTGCACCGGCGGGACCGGCGCGGCGGGCGTGGGCGTGGGCGTGGCAGCGGGCGTCGGGGCCGGGACGGCGGCCGGCGCGGCCTCCGCCGCCGGGGCGGCGGCCTGGCCGGGCACCGGAGCCTGGGCCTGCCGCTGCTCCGGAGCGGCCTGCTGCGCCGGGGCCTGCTGGGCTTGCGCCAGAGCAGCGGCGGCGGGCACCGGGGCGTCGGCCGAGGCCGGAGCCCCGGCAGCCGGAGCCCCCGCGGCCGGAGCCGAAGCGGCCGGAGCCCCAGCGGCCGGAGCCGAAGCGGGCTCCGTCTGCACGTACCAGGACGGGGGAGTGTAGTCAGGCGCGTCCGACCAGTCGTCGTCGTCCTCCGCCGCGTTGTCGCCGACGTAGACGCCGTCCCGATCGCTGCTCACTTTTCTGGCTCCCTCGTGTTCGCCGCCGCTTGTTCAGCGGTGCCGTTGCCGCATCAAAGACTAGGCCGTACGGCAACCCCCGTTGAAGGCGGCTTCGGTTCCCCGACGGCCCGCCCGGTGCGGCGAGCCGCTGCTCAGTCCATCCGGCGCGGCCCGCCGAGCACCTGTTGTTCGGCCTGCCCGGCCACGGCCCGTACGTACTGGCGCCGCATCCGGGTCGCCCACAGGGTGAGGTCGTCGCCGAGGGTGGGCAGGGCGGCCACGTCCTCCGGGGGCAGCGAGAGCACCCGGCCGGTCAGTTCCGCCTCCTGCGGCGAGATCCGCTGCACGCCGACCAGGTCGGCCGCGTTCAGCACCCGGGAGGCGTTCGGGCCCAGGTAGGGCAGCAGGGTCAGGGTGGTCTGCCAGGGCGCGGCGGAGAGCCGGCTGCGCGGCGGGCGGGCGCCGAGGTCGCGCACCACCAGGACCGGCGAGGCCACCGAGGCGCCCTGCGGGCCGAGCCGGCCGACCTGGTGGACCGTCACGCAGGGCTGGCCGCCGCCGGCGGCCTGGGCCAACGGGCCCCACAGCTGTCCGCGGGCGGTCTCCACCGCGACCCGGGCGCCGATCGCGGCCGCCCGCAGCGCGATGACCTGCGCGGTCCACATGCCGCCGACGAGCACCAGGTCGTACGAGGTGGGGCGGAACAGGCCGAGCACGGCGGGCAGTCCCTGCGGGTCGACGCCGATGACCACGCCGTCGTCGCCGACCGGAAAGGCCAGCGCCGCGAGGTCGGCCGCCTCCAGGACGTGCTTCTCCCGGCGCGGGCCGCGCAGTCCGAAGCCGGGCAGGATCCGCGGCCTGGTCCGGCGCTGCTCGGCCCCGGGCTGCGGGCCGACGGTGGGGTAGGTCTGGTACGCCATCAGGAAGCCCCTCCGAGCGGCAGGGTGGCGAGCATGCCGGGGGCCTGCTCCAGGTCGAGCCGGACGAGGCCGAGCCCGGTGCTCTGGGCCCGGGTCTCCACCTGGCGGCCGACCTGGCCGACCTCGCTCTCGTTGCGCCCGGTCACCCGCAGGTGCCCGCTGACCGTCACCGAGCCGCCGGTGCCGTGCCCGGCGGTCAGGCTGAAGGTGCTGGCGAGGGCCGGCGAGCCGGTGATCAGGTTGACCAGGTCCGGCGCGGCGATCCGGCCGGGGGCGCCGCCGGGGCGGCTGAGCTGCGGCCAGCGGGAGATCCAGTACGTGGTGTGCCAGCGGTCGTCGATCCGCCAGAACCGGTTGCCCTCCTGGGTGCGGCGGGTGGTGCCGCCGCCGCTGCCGGTGCCCTGGCGGCCGGCCACCGCGATCGGGTTGGCGCAGGTGGCGATGGCCAGCGCGGCGATCAGCTCGCGCTCGTCCAGCACGGTCGCGTTGAAGCCCGCGCTGTTGAGCCGGCCGGCCAGCTGGTCGGTGACCCGCTGCAGCGCCTTGCGGGCGCCCTCCTCGCCGCCGCCGCGGGCCCGGACGGCGGTCGCCGCGCGCTCCGGGTCGAGCTTGAGCGCGACCCAGGTCAGCCGCAGTCCGGGGGTGGAGGTGCCGTCCGGCAGCTCGCGGTAGGCGCGGGCGGCCAGCGACTGCTCGGGCAGGTGCTGGGCGGGGGCGGGCTGGGTGTGCTGGACCAGCTGCACCGACTCCAGGGTGATGTCGTCCACCGTGAGCGCCGAGCAGACCACGTCCAGCGGCAGCGGCAGCGCGGTGCGCACCGGGCGCAGCGGCTGGTCCTTGGCCTGGACGAGCAGGACCGAGGTGAGGAAGGTCCCGTCGCCGACCATGCCGGTCTCCCGGCGGACCGGGCGGCCGCCGAACTCGGCCTCGGTGGCGTGGGTGCAGGTGCGCAGCCCCGGTTCGAGCTCCAGCGCGGGCGCCAGCGCCGGGTCGGTGCCGGCCGGCGGCAGCAGCGTCCGGGCCTGCCTGCGGCGGGACTTGAGGGCGGCGCGGACCCGCAGCAGGTCCGGGACGGTGCGGCCGCGCACCGGGAGGAGGGCGAGCACGAGCAGCACCAGCGCGACGGCGCCGAAGCCGGCCGCGACCGTCCGGCTGATCGTCCAGCCGACGGCGACCAGGGCCGCCGCGACCTCGACCAGGACGAGCTGCTGGAGCTTCAACCGCCCGCCGAGCAGCCCCGGTCGGGGGTTGATCCGGACCTGGACGGCGCCGCCGCCCCCGGTGCCGGTCGACTGCGGCCGGTCGGGCCCCGTCCCCGGTCCTGTCCCCGTCCCGGTCTCGGCCGTCGGCGTGCTGTGCTGCGCCCGGCCGGCCCGGCGCGCCCTCCCGCCGCCCGCACTGCGGCGGCGTCCTGGAGCGGTCTGGCTTGGCATCCCCCGGTGGCCCTCTCTGATCCGTTCTCGCGGCCCGGCTGGCTGTGTCGCGGACCGTACCCGTACCGTACTCACCGTCTGCTGCCGCATCGTAGAGGGTTCGCGCCGGTTCGTGCCCGGCGGGTGACCACGGGGCAGGTCGGTCTGACAACGCCCGACAACGTCTGACTAGGGGGACGACGAGGTATGGCATCGCGCCGGGACGAGCTGAACGCGTACACCTTCGCCCGCAAGCGCACGGTGGGCGCCTTCCTGCTGCCCGCCGGCGGCGGCAGCGACGAGGACGCGCCGCGTCCGGTGAAGGCGGTGCTGCCGAGTGTGCTGGCCGGGGCGGTGGTGGTGGCCGGCTTCGGGCTCTGGGGGGTCTTCAAGCCGAGTGCGCCGGTGAAGTGGGACGACGGCAAGAACATCATCCAGGGCAAGCAGTCGACGACCCGGTACGTGGTGCTCACCGACCAGGACAACAAGACCAAGCGGCTGCACCAGGTCCTCAACATGTCCTCGGCGCGGCTGGTGCTGCCCGCGGGCGCCAAGGTCGTGGTGGTGGACGACGGGGTGCTCGACCGCTACCCCAACCACGGGCCGACGATCGGCATCCCGTACGCGCCGGACAAGCTGCCGACCACGGACAACGCGAACAAGCCGATGAAGTGGGCGGTGTGCGACCGCCCGGGTTCGGATGACAAGCAGGAGACCGTCAACCAGGCGGTGTTCGTGGCGGCCGGGGCGGACGCGGCGGCGCTGGCGGCCAAGGACCGGATGCTCGGCCCGGACCAGCTGATGCTGGTGCAGCAGGCCGACGAGCAGCAGATCTCGGCCGCGCCGGCGGCGGGTCAGCCGGCCGCCTCGGGTGCGGCGGTGTTCCTGGTCGACGCGCAGGGCCGCAAGCACGAGATCGGCACCCCGCAGTCGGACGACAAGGAGCGCAAGGCGCTGATCACCGCGGTGTTCGGGCCCAACGCGGTGCCGCAGCGGGTCAAGCGGGACTGGCTGGACACCCTGGTGACCGCCACCCCGATCACCTTCCCGCAGGTCGAGGGCGTGGCCGACAGTCAGGGCGCCAACTCCAAGGTGGAGCTGGGCAACCAGGCCGACCGCCGGGTCGGCCGGCTGGTGCACTACCAGGACCGCCACTACGTGGTCGGCAAGGAGCAGCTGTTCCTGGTCACCCCGTTCCAGGCGGAGCTGATCCGGCAGAACCCGGCGTACCAGATGCTCTACAAGTACGACCAGGACAAGAAGCCGCGCAGCGACGAGATGATCCCGGCCGACAACGCCCAGTGGGGCGGCGACGTCGCGCTGAAGGGCACCGCGCCGGACTGGCCGCTGAAGACCGGTGCGCCGGTGAACAACTGGCAGGACCGCCAGGACGCCCGGATGGTCGTGTGCAGCACCTACGACGGTGTCGCCGCGGACGGGGCCACCGCCAAGCGCAGCGTCTGGGCCGGGACGACGTACCCCGCGCCGTACAACAACGGCGCCGGGGCCGCCTACGTGACCCCCGGTCACGGGCTGTTCTACCGCTCGCTGGACCACGCGGCGGCCGGCTCCGGGACCGACTTCCTGATCACCGAGACCGGGTTGCGCTACTCCGTCCCGTCCAACGGTGACGGCGGCCAGCGTCCCACGGCCTCGCCGCAGCCGGGCCAGAGCGCCCCGCCGAAGCAGCCGACGCCGCAGCCGACGGCCACGCCGGCCCCCGGGGCGCCGTCCCAGGAGCCCGGCCAGCAGGAGGAACCGGGCGGCAACCAGGCCCGGTTGGGCTACCAGGGGGTCCAGCCGCTGCCGGTGCCGAAGGAGTGGTCGAACCTGGTTCCGGCCGGTCCGCCGCTGACCGCGAAGAGCGCCGCCCAGCCGCAGAACGCCTGACCGGCCAAGCGCGGCAACCGAATTGGCCGCAGTGTCATGGTCTGGTAACTACTCTGTGCTCGGTGTTGGGCGAGCTGCGTGTGCCGACTACAGTGCTGCTGGACATCACACGGGTGATGGCACGGTGGGGGCCCCTCGCGGGCCCTCCGTGCACGCAAAATGTTGTCTCATGGGGGACGGTGGAGCATGGCTCAGGGTCAGTTCACGATGACGGCGCAGGAGATGCTGGCGTTCGCCAAGCAGATCGAAGAGGCCATCGGCAAGATCGAGGCCGAGCGGACCAAGCTGATCAGCACGGTCTCCGGCATCACCGGCGGCTGGCAGGGCCAGGCCGCGAGCGCCTACACGACCCTGCAGAACCGGGTCAACGAGGACATCGCGAAGCTGAAGGAGTCGCTGACCGCGATCAAGCACGCGATCGAGCTGACCACCAAGCACTACGCGAGCACCGAAGAGGAGCAGAAGGCGATGTTCTCCTCGGCCCAGGGCTGATCACCGCTTCCGCGTTGATCGTCGCACCCGCGCCGACCGCCGTTCTGTCCCGATCCACCGCTCCGCGGAGCGCCCGCCACTGACCGCGTGGCGCTCCGCACCCTCGTCTAGGGAGACAACGTGTCCGACCACATTCTCGTCAACTTCGAGACCGTTCACCACGCGTCCGAGGAGGTCAAGGCCTCGGCGAGCCGCATCGACCACCTGCTGAACGACCTCAAGGGCAACGTCACCCGCATCGCCTCCAGCTGGCAGGGTGCGGCCCAGGAGGGCTACCAGGCCCACCAGGCCCAGTGGGACGCCCGCGCCGCCGACCTGCAGAAGACCTGCACGCAGATCGCGACCTCGCTGGACCAGGCCGCGCAGAGCTACCGGACGACCGAGGACGCCAACGCCAAGCTCTGGGGCTGACGTTCGGGTTCCGTAGGGAACAGCAGGGGGCGGGTACCCGGATTCCGGGCACCCGCCCCCGACGCGCGACACGGGTGGACGACATGAGGGGTGGCAGGGTGTCCCGACACGGGTACCGGAAGGCGGCCGCGGCGCTCGCCGCGCTCGCGGTGCTGGGCGGCCCGCTCGCCGCCCCGGCGTACGCCGAGGGCGGGCCCGGACTGGCCGCGGCCGGCGACTGCCCCAAGCCGGCGCCCGACGTGCCGACCGTGCCGTGGTCGCTGCAGCGCCTGCTGCTGGACGAGCTGTGGCAGGGCGGGAAGACCACCGGCGCGGGCGTGACGGTCGCGGTCATCGACACCGGGGTGGACGTCAACAACCCGCAGCTGAGCGGAAAGGTCGACGAGGGCCCCAACCTGCTGGTCAACCGGGAGACCAAGGAGGCGATCCCGGGCAAGTCCATCGAGGACCCGGTCGGCCACGGCACCAAGGTGGCCGGGATCATCGCGGCCGGTCCCAGGAAGACCACCGGTTTCGTCGGACTGGCCCCCGACGCCAGGATCTTCTCGATCCGGCAGAACGACAGCGACGGCAACGGCGACGTCTCCACCCTGGTCACGGCGATCAGGAAGGCGGCCGACCAGCCCGGCGTCAAGGTCGTCAACATCTCCCAGGACGTGCGCGGCGCGGGCGACGCCCGCTTCGGCGGGTACCAGGAGCTGAAGGCCGCCGTCGACTACGCCGAGGCGAAGAACATCGTGGTGGTCGCCTCCACCGGGAACGACGGCAAGGAGGGCGACACCTACCCGGGCGCCTTCCCGACCGTGCTGGCCGTCGGCGCCTCCGACCGCAACAACGAGCGCGCGCCGTTCTCCCAGTACGGCGGCTTCGTGAAGGTCGCCGCGCCCGGTGTCGACATGCTGTCCACCGTGCCCGGGAGCGGCCAGTGCGTGGACAACGGCACCAGCTTCGCCGCCCCGTACGTCTCCGGGCTCGCCGCGCTGCTGTGGAGCGCCCACCCGAACTGGAAGGCGGCCCAGGTGCGGGCCTGGATCGAGCAGACCGCGCAGCGCACCCAGCGCGAGCCGGACAACTTCACCGGCTGGGGCGTGGTGGACCCGGTCAGGGCCGTCACCAAGGCCCCCGACGACGCGCCCTTCGCGCCCACCCCGGACGCCCCGGTGCAGCTCGCCGCCGCGCCGATCGTGCCGCGCCCGGTGGGTCTCGGCGAGACCCAGGCCGACCGGGACGGCCGCACCGCGACGTACGTCCTCGGCGTCGGCGCGCTGCTGGTCGCCCTGCTGATCGGCGGCGGCACGGTGCTGCGCGACCACCGGCGCAAGTCCGCCGACTGACGCCCGACTCACGCCCGACCCCCGCCCGCTCGGGGCCCGACCGGGCCGGCGCGTCGAAGAACCGCCGGAACCCCTGTAACACCGCAGCCCGCCCGCCGCATCGATGAAGTGTCAGGGACGGCGGACCGCGGGGGGCAGGGCGCATGGGGTGGATCGGGGCGGGCCGGGAGGCCAAGGACGCGGAGTTCCTGGAACTCGTCTCCGGCCGGACCGGCCACCTGTACCGCTCGGCCTGCCTGCTCACCAGCGGCGACACCCACTACGCCGAGGACCTCGTGCAGGAGGCCCTCAGCCGGATGTACGTGCTGTGGCGGCGCAGCGCCTTCACCGGCCGCGGTCGGATCGACAACCCGGCGGCCTACACCCACACCGTGATGGTGCGCACCTTCCTCGCCCAGCAGCGCCGCCGTTCCAGCGGCGAGCGCCCCAGCGACGCCCTGCCGGAGCCGGAGGGGCAGGACGCCGACCGCACGCTGCGGCTGACCCTCCTCGACGCGCTCGGCCGGATGCCGCCCAAGGACCGCGTGGTCCTGGTGCTGCGCTACTGGGAGGACCGCAGCGTCGAGGAGACCGCCGAGGCCATGCGGGTCTCCTCCGGGGCCGTCCGTACCCGCACCACCCGGGCCCTGGCCCGGCTGCGCGCCCTGCTCGGCGACTCGCTGGCCGAGCTCGCCGCCCGCTGAGGCCAGCCGCCGGACCGCCCGGCACTTCCCACCACCACCCGCGACGCAAGGAGACGGTGAACACCCATGTCCGAACCGGACAAGTTCGAGGACGATCTTCTCTACGCCCTCACCCGTACGGGCGAAGGCTTCCGCCCCGGCCGGGCCGACCTGGCCGCGGGCGGCTACCGGCGCGGCCGCGGCCGCTGGCGCCGCCGCTCGACCGCCGCCGTGGTGGGCGGGGCGGCGGCGCTGGCCCTGGTGGGCACCGGCGCGGTGTACCTGGGCTTCCCGGGGGCGAGGGACGCGGGCACGGTGCGCGCGGCCTCCGCCCCGGCGGCCACCGCCGGCGGCGACGGCGCCACCGCCTCGGCCACCCCGACCTCGGTGAAGTCCTCCGCCCCGGTGGTGATCACCGGGGACGAGGTGGTCGCCACCTTCCAGGCCCTGCTGCCCAAGGGCCAGGTGTCCGACGCGAAGGGGCACGGAACCGACGAGAACAAGGGGATGTACGCGGACGCCAACCTGGTGCTCGACGACGGCCAGGGCCGGTCGCTGATGGGCCTCAGCATCCAGAAGCACCGCCCCAAGGACGTCCAGCCGCAGACCTGCCCGACGGACCTCAAGCTCGCCTCGCTGGACTCCTGCGCCGTCACCGTGCTGCCGGACGGGTCGAAGCTCATGCTCACCCAGGGCTACGAGTACCCGGACCACCGGGCCACCACCAAGGAGTGGCGCGCCTCGGTGGCCCGTCCGGACGGCGGGCTGATCGGCCTCAGCGAGTGGAACTCGCCCCAGGAGAAGGACGCGCCGGACAGCCGGCCCAACCCGCCGCTCACGCCGGACCAGCTGAAGGCCGTCGTCACGGACCCGTCCTGGAACCGGGTCGTCGCGGCCCTCAGGTTCGACGGCGTCGACACCGAGGCGATCGACCCGGGCCTGTCGCTGCAGGACCGCGAGTCCGTCCTGACCGGGCTGCTGCCCGCCGGGGTGACGGTGACCGACCGCAGGAGCCGGGACCTGCGGGCGGACTTCGAGCTGGCCGGGGGCGGGCGGACCGGGACCCTGACGCTGACGGTCGAGAACTGGGCGAAGGCCCCCGACGACCGGCCGGGGCCGGAGGCGTACCAGGGCGCGGAGACCCTGCCGGACGGGACGAGGCTCCTGGCGCGCGGCGCGGCGGCCAAGGTCCCGAAGGGGGTGCAGGTCGTGGACGCGATGCGGCCGGACGGCGTGGAGGTCCTGGTCACGCTGGTGTCGAAGGGCGATCCGCTGCTGACCGAGGCGGAGCTGCGGGCGGTCGCCGCCAGCCCGCAGTGGACGCCGAAGAAGTAGCGCGGGAGACGGCGGTGCCCCGGGCCTGGGGGAGGCCCGGGGCACCGCCGTGTGGGGGAGGGGTGGGGGTCAGTCCTGCTGGTCCTCGGGGAGGCTGATCACCCAGCGGGTGTCCTGCCGGGGGCGCAGGTAGAACAGCCAGTAGAGGGTGGCGGCGGCGGTGATGCCGCCGGTCCACAGCAGGGGCTCGGTGTCCAGCTTGGTCATCACGTAGACCAGGACGGCGATCAGCACGACCGGGACGGCCGGCCACAGCGGCATCCGCCAGGCGGAGGCGTGCTTGTGGTGGCCGCGGCGGGAGAGCAGCGCGGCGATCGCGACCAGCAGGTACATCCCGGTGACGGCGACGCCGGTGATGTTGCTCAGCAGCTCGCCCTTGACGAAGCAGAGCGCGGCGCCGGGCAGGCCGACCGCCAGGGTGGCGATCCACGGCGAGCCGAACCGGCCGAGGGTGCCGAAGGCCTTGTTGACCGGCTCCGGCCAGGCCTTGTCGCGGGCGGAGGCGAACAGCACCCGGGAGTTCTGGATGACCATGACGATGCCGGCGTTGATGATGGCCAGCGCGACGCAGAGGCTGATGAAGGTGCCGACCGCGGAGTTGCTCCAGGCGGTGACCATGCCGGAGATGTCGCCGGAGGCCAGGGTCTGCAGGTCGGGGGCGCCCACGGTGATCGCGACGACCGGGACCAGGATGATCGCGGAGGAGATGCCGAGCGTCCACAGCACGGTGCGCGAGACGTTGCGGCGCGGGTTCTCCAGCTCCTCGGACAGGTAGACGGCGGTGGAGAAGCCCTGGGTGATGAACAGGGCGATGCCGAGCGCGCCGACGATGGCGCCGACGCTCACCGTGGTGGTGGCGCCGCCGTCCCCGGTGACCACGCCGTGCAGCAGGCTGGGGGCGTCGCTGTTGGTGTGGGCGAAGCCGAGCACCGAGACCACGCCGGCCGCGATGACCTCCAGGACCAGGAAGACGCCGGTGATCCAGGCGTTGGCGCGCAGGTCGAGCAGGCCGGCCAGGGTGGCGGCCAGCATCACGGCGGCGCCGGTCATGGCCTTGTCGAGGTGCAGGACGGGCGCGAGGTAGTCGGCGGTGCCGAGGGCGATGACCGAGGGGACGATCATCACCACGATCAGGGAGAGCACGAAGACCAGCCAGCCCATCAGCCGCCCGGCCAGGGTGCCGACCATCGCGTACTCGCCGCCGGCGCTGGGGATCAGGGTGCCGAGTTCGGAGTAGCAGAACGCGACCGCGACGCAGAGCACGGTGCCGATCGCGATGGCCAGCGCGGTGGCGCTGCCGATGCTGGAGAACAGCTCCGGCACGATCACGAAGAGCGTCGAGGCGGGGGTGACGCAGGACAGCGTGAGCAGGGTGCCGCCCACGACGCCGATCGAGCGCTTGAGCTGCTGGGGCGCTGCCGCCTCGGCCGCGGGGGCGGCTACGGTCTGTGGCGGGCGAAGCGTGTCGGTCATGTGGCTTCCGATCGGCTCTGTGCGGTGCTGGGGTGGGAGCGGTATCGCCTCCGCTGGCTGGTTGCTCGGTGTCCGGTTCCAGGCGCTCCCTGGCCGCCATGGAACCTTGGGCGTATTGATCGCGTCAACGCCGGAACTGCTTCGGAATCCGTTGCGGTGAACGGCATAGACATACGATCCGATGATCACGTTCGGTCATTGCCAGCTTTGTCCGACTTGTTACTTTGGCCACATGGCAATTGAATCGAAGGTGAACAAAGAGGGCAGACCGCGATTCCAAGGTCGTACTTCGAGTGAGCGGTGATACGCCCAGGTGCCCCTGAGACGCCAGGCAACTCCCCGGCGGGGTACGGGAACCGCAGCCCCCGCCCGGAAAGATCTAGGTAACGTTTCGGAACCCGGGACGCCGAAGGGGCCGGACTCCACGAGTCCGACCCCTTCGCTCACCGTCCGTGACGGCCGGCGCGGCTACGCCACCGGCAGCCAGCCCGTCTGGACCATCTGCCCGCTGGTCACGCGGCGTGACACGAAGACGGCGCGGCCCGGCGGCAGCGCCTGCGGCTTGACCGTCCCCAGCAGCGCGCCCTCGTCCCGGTTGCCGGAGAGGATCACGCCCTGGCCGCCGAGCTCGCGCATCCGCTGCAGCACCGGCTCGTACAGCGAGCGGCCGGCGCCGCCCGCGCTGCGGGCCACGATCACCCGCAGGCCGATGTCGCGGGCGAACGGCAGGAACTCGGCCAGCGGGGCCAGCGGGTTGCCCGAGCTCGTCGCGACCAGCTCGTAGTCGTCGACGATCACGAACATGTCCTTGCCGCTGTACCAGCTGCGGTTGCGCAGCTGCTCGGCGGTCACGTCCGGGCCCGGCAGGCGGCGCGAGCAGGCGCCGCGCAGCATGTCCACGATGGCCGCCATGGCCGGCTGCGCGGCCGCGTACTCCACCAGGTACTCCGGCGGCACGGTGCCGAGCAGCGCGCGCCGGTAGTCGCCGACCACGATGCCGGCCTGGTCCGGGGTGTACCGCTCGGTGATCTGCTTGATCAGCATCCGCAGCACCGCCGACTTCCCGGACTCGGTGTCGCCGAAGACGATGAACAGCGGGTCGGTCTCGAAGTTGACGAAGACCGGTGCCAGCTCCGCCTCGTCCACGCCGAAGGCGACGCCGCGCTCCGGGTGCTCGAAGCCCTTCGGCAGCGCGTGGCCGTCCAGGACGGCCGGCAGCATCCGCACCTGCGGGGCGCGCGGGCCGGTCCAGGCCCCGTCGACGGCGGCGACCAGCCCGGCCACGCCGTTCTGGAGGTCCTCCACCGAGGAGGAGCCGTCCAGCCGGGGCAGGCCGGACAGGAAGTGCAGCCGCTCCGGGGTGATGCCGCGCCCGGCCAGCGACGGGACGTTCTGCGCCACCCGGCGGTCGACCTCGGACTCCATCGCGTCACCGAGCTTCAGCTCGGTCCGGTTCTGCAGCAGGTCCTTCAGGGCCGGGCGCACCTCGGCGTACCGGGCCGCGGTGATCACCAGGTGCACGCCGTAGCCGAGGCCGCGCTGGGCGATGTCGCCGATGACCGGCTCCAGGCCCTCGAACTCCTGCTTGAAGGTGTTCCAGCCGTCGATCACCAGGAAGACGTCGCCGAAGGCCTCGTCCGGCAGCCGGCCGGCCGCCCGGCGGGCCCGGTAGGTGGCGATGGTGTCGATCCCGGCGGCCCGGAACAGCTCCTCGCGCCGGTTGAGCACCCCGTGCACCTCGGAGACCATCCGGCGCACCTTGTCCACGTCCAGGCGCCCGGCCACCCCGCCGACGTGCGGCAGCCCGCCCAGCGACTGGAAGCTGCCCGCGCCGAAGTCGAGCAGGTAGAACTGCACCTCCAGCGGGGTGTGGGTGAGGCCGAACGAGGCCACCATGGTGCGCACCACGGTCGACTTGCCGGAGCGCGGGCCGCCCACGATCAGACCGTGGCCGGCCGCCCCCGCGTAGTCGACCTCCAGGATGTCCGTCTTCTGCTCGCGCGGCCGGTCGACGATGCCGATCGGCGCCCGCAGCCGGCCCGCCGGGTAGCCGGGCGCGGTCAGCCCGCGCTCCGGCACGACCTGCAGCGGCGGCAGCAGGTGGTCCATGCTCGGCGCCTCCTCCAGCGGCGGCAGCCACACCTGGTGCGCGGCCGGGCCCTGGCCGGCCATCCGCTGGACGAAGACGTCCAGGACGGTGTCCACCAGCGCGTCGTCCTGCTCCGGGGCCTGCGGGACGACCTCCACCTCCACCGGGTCCGGGAGGTCCACGAAGGCGGCGGTGAACTCCACCGGGCGGGTGTCGACCCGCCGCCCGCCGGTCGACCGCTGCTGCCCCGGCGCCCGGTACGGCCCCGAGACGTAGGCGGCCTTGAACCGGTCCATCACGTCCTCGCCGAACTTCAGGTAGCCGACACCCGGCACCGGCGGCAGGTGGTACGCGTCCGGCACGCCGATCGCCGCCCGGGACTCCGCGGCCGAGAAGGTGCGCAGACCGATCCGGTACGACAGGTAGGTGTCCAGGCCGCGCAGCTTGCCCTCCTCCAGGCGCTGCGAGGCCAGCAGCAGGTGCACGCCCAGCGAGCGGCCGATCCGGCCGATCTGGATGAACATCTCGATGAAGTCGGGCTTGGCGCTGAGGAGTTCGGAGAACTCGTCGATGATCAGCACCAGTGAGGGCAGCGGGTCCAGCGCCGCGCCGGCCGCCCGGGCCCGCTCGTACTCGTGGATGTTGGCGTAGTTGCCCGCCGAGCGCAGCAGCTCCTGGCGGCGGTGCAGCTCGCCCTCGATCGCGTCGCGCATGCGGTCGACCAGGGTGAGCTCGCCCTCCAGGTTGGTGATCACCGCGGAGGTGTGCGGCATGTCCGCCATGCCGGAGAAGGTCGCACCGCCCTTGAAGTCGGCGAGGACGAAGTTCAGGATCTCCGAGGAGTGGGTCATCGCCAGCGCCAGCACCAGCGTGCGCAGCAGCTCCGACTTGCCGGAACCGGTCGCGCCGACGCACAGGCCGTGCGGGCCCATGCCCTCCAGCGCGGCCTCCTTGATGTCCAGGTAGACGTGCTCGCCGTTGGCGCCGACACCGATCGGCACCCGCATCCGCTCGTGCTGGGCGCGCGGGCGCCAGCTGCGGGCCACGTCGAAGGAGCCCGGGTCGCCCGAGCTCATCATGTCGGTGAAGTCGAGGTTGGACAGCAGCGGCTCGTCGTCCCCGCCGGCCGAGATCCGGTACGGCGCCAACTGCCGCGCCAGCGCCTCGGACTGCCACACCGAGAGCAGGTCCGGCTTGCCGGTGTACGTCGCGCCGGAGGCCGAGCGGAGCACCAGCTCCTCGGCGTTGACCGTCACCATCAGGTGCCCGCTGGGCTCGTCGACCTCGCCCGGCACCACCTCGATGACCGTCACGCCCTGCACGCCCTCCGGGCTCGCCAGCAGCGAGTCGTGCGGCACCCCGGCGCCGTCCATGACGACCACCAGGTGCGGCTGGTCGGCCGGCGGGGCCACCTCCCGCACGAAGCGCTGGCGGCCGGCCAGCTCGTCCTGGAGCAGGTACTCCAGGTCGCCCAGGTCGGCGGCGAACAGCCGGCGCGAGCCCGCGCCGTCGGCCTCCTTGCGGTGCTGGTTGTGCGGGAGCCACTTGGTCCACTCCCACTCCTCGGCCGCGCCGGGCGCGGCCGCGACCGCCACCATCAGGTCGTCCGGCGAGTGCAGGGTGGTCAGTTGGGCGATCATCGCGCGCACGTTCCCGTACACCGAGTCCGGGTCCCCGCACACCGTGATGTGGTAGAACGCCCGCAGCGAGACCGCCAGCGGCAGGTCCTGGAGGGTGCCGTGCGCCTTCAGGAAGGAGTGCATCGCGGCCGCCGACAGCGGCTCCAGCTCGTCCATCGGCGCGGTCTGCGGCGCCACCAGCGGCGTGGACAGCTGCACCGGCCCGAGGCCCACCCGGATCTGCGCGAAGTCGCCGTCCCCGGTGCGCCGTTCCCACAGCCGGCGGCCGTCCTCGACGATCGACCAGAGCTGGTCCGGGGCCGGGTTCAGGAACAGCAGCGCGCCGCGCTGGCGCTCCGCCGTGCGGCGCACCTGGCGGCGGGTCTGCTGGAGGTACTTCAGGTAGTCGCGCCGCTCGTCCGCCATCGCGGTCGAGCCGCCCTTGCGGGCCCGGACGATCTGCGCCAGCACCATGCCGACCGTCGAGGCGATCATCAGACCGCCCATGATCTTCATGGGTGCGGCGGCCCCCGGCGAGAAGAAGAACACCGCCGATCCGCCCATGCCCAGCATCGGCAGGATGCTCATCAGCCAGTCCTCGCCGCCCTGCCGGGGCAGTTCGGGCGGGCTCACCAGCTCCACCGGTTCGTCCGGCACGGTGGGCGGATACGCCCTGGCCGGTCGCTTGACCGTGATCACACCCATGTGTCATCCACCCCGCGGCGTCGATCGATCACTTCGGCATCAGCCCTCACGTGACTTGCGCACGCTCCGTACGGGAATCCGGTGACTGGGGACGCCCCACCCAGCGCAGCCCCCGTACCTCTGCGCAGGCGCCGATCCTAACGGTCGCCCCCGCACCGCCCGCCAGGGCCCGGCACGCACCGGCACCGGACACGAACCGAACGGGTAGGGTAACGCCGCGCCAACTCGCGGCCCGGTCGGGCCGGTTCCACAGCAACACCGAGCGCCGCCGGGCCTCGGCACCGTCAACAAGGGGGAGCGCCACGTGCGTCGAAGGATCGAGGTGCGGGCATGAGTGAGCGGAGCGAGCTCATCATCGAACACCGCGCAGTGGGCGGAGCGCCTGCCGGGCGAAGCGGGGTGGGAGCGTGAGCACTGCGGCCGCCACCGGCTACTGCCGGGTGACCGTCGTCGCCCCGGACCGCCGGATCGACGTCGCCCTGCCCGAGGACGTCCCGCTCGCGGACGTCTACCCCGAGGTGCTGCGGCTGGCCAACCAGAGCCAGCCCGACGGCACCCCCACCGGCTTCCACCTGGTCCGCCGGGACGGCACGGTGCTCGACAGCGGGCTGCCGCTGGCCGCCCAGCAGGTCCGCGACGGCGACCTGCTGGCGCTGCGCCCCTTCGCCGAGTCGCTCCCGCCGGCCGTCTACGACGACGTCGCCGACGCGATCGCCAGCGCCGTCGAGGCCGACCGCCGGTTCTGGACCGCCGAGCTGATGCGCGGCTTCGGCCTGATCGGCGCCGGGGTGCTGCTCACCCTGCTCGGCTTCGCGCTCTGGTTCTCCGACCTGCGCCACGACATGCACGGCCTGCCCGGCGTGCTGGCCGGCGTCACCGCCGTCGTGCTCACCGCGCTCGCCGGGGTCCGCGCCCGGGTCTACCAGGACGCCCACGCGGCCGTCGCGCTCGGCCTCGGCGCGCTGCCGCACGCCATGATCGGCGGCAGCGGCGTGATCGCCGTCGCCCACCTCGGGGACGGCCCCGGCCGGCTCCAGTTCCTGGTCGGCTGCGTCGCCGCCCTGGTGGTCTCCGTACTGCTGGCCGGCCTGCTGCCGGAGAAGGACGCGGTGTTCGTCGCCGCCGCCCTGGTCTCCACCGCCGGCGCGCTCGCCACCTTCGCGGCCGTCCTGCTGCCGGAGACCCCGGCCGGGCACATCGCCGCCGTCACCGGCGTCGCCGCCGTCGCCGTGGTCGGCTTCCTGCCCAGCCTCTCCGCCCGGTTCGCCCGGCTGCCGGTCGGCTTCAGCGCCCCCGGCCAGACCCGCACCCGCAGCCGCGACTACGACGAGGAGGCCGAGCGCGCCGAGGCCGTCCAGTACGAGCGGATCGCGCACCAGGCCCGCCGCGGGCACGAGGTGCTGGTCGGCCTGGTCGGCGGCTGCGCCGCGGTCGTGGTCGGCGCCTGCGCCGTCCTCGGCTTCACCGACGAGACCTTCCCCGAGGTGCTCGCGCTCGCCCTGGGCCTGACCACCATGCTGCGCGCCCGGCTGTTCCGCTACACCGCGCAGGTGCTCAGCCTCACCGTGGCCGGCCTGCTCGGCCTGAGCCTGCTGATCGTCGGGCTGTCCCTGCACACCCCGCAGTTCTTCCTGCGGGCGGCCGGCTCCACCACCGAACTCGACCTGCGCACGATCTGGCTGACCGCCTCGATCGCCTTCGGCGCCGCGCTGCTCACCGCGATCGCCCTGGTGGTGCCGCGGCTCGGGGTCTCCCCGTTCTGGGGGCGCATCCTGGACCTGGTGGACAGCCTCACCCTGATCTCGCTCGTCCCGCTGGCGCTCGCCGTCCTGGACGTCTACCGGCTGGTCCGCGGCGCCACCAGCTGACCGCAGGCCCCCCGGAGCCGCCCGCGGAGGCCCCGGAACCGGCCCCGGAGCCGCCCGCCCGACCGCCGAACGGCCGGGTGGGCGGCACTGGTACGCTTGGCCTTCGAGCGCAGCCGTGTGTCCGCCCCCCGTGGGCCGACGACCGCCGGCCGCGCCCGCGACACCGAGTTCTCGATGAGTCCTGTGTTGTCGACCAGGACCGCTCGGTAGACCCTGAAGGAGTTGCAGTGGCTCTCGCCTCTGACGTCAAGAAGCAGATCTTCGCCGAGTTCGGCCAGAAGGAGGGCGACACCGGTTCCCCCGAGGTCCAGGTGGCCATGCTCTCCCGTCGTATCTCGGACCTGACCGAGCACCTCAAGACCCACAAGCACGACCACCACTCGCGTCGTGGCCTGCTGATCCTGGTCGGCCAGCGCCGCCGCCTGCTGCAGTACCTGGCCAAGAAGGACATCGAGCGCTTCCGTACGCTCGTCGACCGCCTGGGCATCCGCCGCGGTGCCGCCGGTGGCGCCCGCTAAGACCGCCGCTCGGGGGCGGCTCCCCACACCGGGGAGCCGCCCCTCGCGCGTATGCCGCGGCCGTTGAGCCGCGGCGCCCGCAGATAACAACTCGCGCGCACCTCCCCAGGTGGCCGAGGATTGCACCGTAGGGTTGTGGGCATGCCGGGTGATGGCGCACCAGCGCGCCACCCGGGCAGAAGGACCCAACCCCCCCGCGGGACGAAGGCTTCAAACGGAAGCCGCCCGCATCCGAGAGAGCGTCCAGACGCGGACCGCCCTTCCGGGCCCGGCAGCCGTGAGGCGCCGGTCCTCGGTAGTGGCCGTCGGAACCCCCGCAGACCGAGCGGGGCACTCCGGAGGCTTCGATCGAAGACCGGCCCGACTGCCGCCCTCCCCGAGGAGGGCCCGGGGCCCACCGCAGGCAGTACGCGGGGACGCTCTCCCGGAGACGTACGAAAGAGGAGATCTTCCAGGTGGAAGAGAACGTGTTCTACGCCGAGGCCGTGATCGACAACGGTTCCTTCGGCACCCGTACCATCCGCTTCGAGACCGGCCGTCTGGCCCGTCAGGCCGCCGGCTCCGCCGTGGCCTACCTGGACGACGACACCATGGTGCTGTCGGCCACCAGCGCGTCCAAGCAGCCGAAGGAGCACTTCGACTTCTTCCCGCTGACCGTGGACGTCGAGGAGCGGATGTACGCCGCGGGCCGCATCCCCGGCTCGTTCTTCCGTCGCGAGGGCCGGCCCTCCGAGGACGCGATCCTCACCTGCCGCCTGATCGACCGCCCGCTGCGCCCGTCCTTCGTCAAGGGCCTGCGCAACGAGGTCCAGGTCGTCGTCACCGTGATGGCGCTCAACCCCGACCACCTGTACGACGTGGTCGCGATCAACGCCGCCTCCGCCTCCACCCAGCTGGCGGGCCTGCCGTTCTCCGGCCCGATCGGTGGCGTCCGCGTCGCGCTGATCAACGGCCAGTGGGTCGCCTTCCCGACCCACAGCGAGCTGGAGTCGGCCGTCTTCGACATGGTCGTCGCCGGTCGCGTCCTGCCGGACGGCGACGTCGCGATCATGATGGTCGAGGCCGAGGCCACCGACAAGACCATCAAGCTCGTCGAGGGCGGCGCCGAGGCGCCGACCGAGGAGATCGTCGCCTCGGGCCTGGACGCCGCGAAGCCGTTCATCAAGGTCCTGTGCGCCGCGCAGTCGCAGCTGGCCGCCCAGGCCGCCAAGCCGACCGGCGAGTTCCCGGTCTTCCTGGACTACCAGGACGACGTCCTCGCCGCGCTGTCCGCCGCCGTCAAGGACGAGCTCGCCCAGGCGCTGACCATCGCCGGCAAGCAGGAGCGCAACAACGAGCTGGACCGCGTCAAGGCGCTGGCCGCCGAGAAGCTGCTGCCCGAGTTCGAGGGCCGCGAGAAGGAGATCAGCGCCGCCTACAACGCGCTGACCAAGAAGGTCGTCCGCGAGCGCGTCATCAAGGACAAGGTCCGCATCGACGGCCGCGGCGTCACCGACATCCGCACCCTGGCCGCCGAGGTCGAGGCCATCCCGCGGGTGCACGGCTCGGCCCTGTTCGAGCGTGGCGAGACCCAGATCCTGGGCGTCACCACGCTGAACATGCTGCGCATGGAGCAGCAGCTGGACACGCTCTCCCCGGAGACGCGCCGCCGCTACATGCACAACTACAACTTCCCGCCGTACTCCGTCGGTGAGACCGGCCGCGTGGGCTCGCCCAAGCGCCGCGAGATCGGCCACGGCGCGTTGGCCGAGCGCGCCCTGCTGCCGGTGCTGCCGACCCGCGAGGAGTTCCCGTACGCCATCCGCCAGGTCTCCGAGGCGCTGAGCTCCAACGGCTCCACCTCGATGGGCTCGGTCTGCGCCTCGACCATGTCGCTGCTGAACGCCGGTGTGCCGCTGAAGGCCGCCGTCGCCGGTATCGCGATGGGCCTGATCTCCCAGGAGATCGACGGCGAGACCCACTACGTCACGCTGACCGACATCCTCGGCGCCGAGGACGCGTACGGCGACATGGACTTCAAGGTCGCCGGTACCCGCAACTTCATCACCGCCCTCCAGCTGGACACCAAGCTGAACGGCATCCCGGCGTCGGTGCTCGCCGCCGCGCTGAAGCAGGCCAAGGACGCCCGCCTGCACATCCTCGACGTGATGAACGAGGCCATCGACTCGCCCGACGAGATGTCCCCGAACGCGCCGCGCATCATCACCATCAAGATCCCGGTGGACAAGATCGGTGAGGTCATCGGCCCCAAGGGCAAGATGATCAACCAGATCCAGGAGGACACCGGCGCCGAGATCACGATCGAGGACGACGGCACCATCTACATCGGTGCCGCCGACGGCCCGGCCGCCGAGGCCGCCCGCACCACGATCAACCAGATCGCCAACCCGACCATGCCGGAGGTCGGCGAGCGCTACCTGGGCACCGTGGTCAAGACCACGACGTTCGGCGCGTTCGTGTCGCTGATGCCGGGCAAGGACGGCCTGCTGCACATCTCGCAGATCCGCAAGCTGGCCGGCGGCAAGCGCGTCGAGAACGTCGAGGACGTCCTCGGCGTCGGCGCCAAGGTCCAGGTCGAGATCGCCGAGATCGACCCGCGCGGCAAGCTCTCCCTGATCCCGGTCATCGAGGGCGAGGAGGGCGGCGAGGCCGCTTCCGAGTGAAGCGCCGCTAGCTGACCCCCGCGGCCCGTACGCCTCACGGCGTGCGGGCCGCACCCCGTTGTCCACGCGTTCGTCCGTACGTGCCCATCCGCACGTGCGTTTCCTCTGGAGGTACCCCCCGTGGCGCAGGCCCCGGCGGTAACGCAGCGTCCCGGCACGACCCGGACCCTGCTCAAGGGCGTCGACGGCGCCGGCACGGTGCGCCGCACCGTGCTCCCCGGCGGCCTTCGGGTCGTCACCGAGACCCTGCCGACGGTGCGCTCCGCGACCTTCGGCATCTGGGTCGGCGTCGGCTCGCGGGACGAGACCCCGCAGCTCAACGGCGCCACCCACTACCTGGAGCACCTGCTCTTCAAGGGCACCGAGCGGCGCAGCGCGCTGGACATCTCGGCGGCCCTGGACGCGGTCGGCGGCGAGATGAACGCCTTCACCGCGAAGGAGAACACCTGCTACTACGCCCGGGTCCTGGACACCGACCTGCCGCTGGCCATCGACGTGGTCTGCGACATGCTCACCGGCTCGCTGATCCGCACCGAGGACGTGGAGTCCGAGCGCGGCGTCATCCTCGAGGAGATGGCGATGGCCGAGGACGACCCGGGCGACGTGGTGCACGACCTGTTCGCCAAGGTGATCTTCGGCAGCGGCCCGCTCGGCCGCCCGATCCTCGGCACCCAGGAGACCATCAGGACGCTCACCCGGGACCAGATCGCCGGCTTCTACCGCCGCCGCTACCGGCCCGAGCAGCTGGTCGTCGCCGCGGCCGGCAACCTCGACCACCGCAAGGTGGTCAAGCAGGTCGAGCAGGCCTTCGCGCCGCTGCTGGCGGCGTCCACCGCGGCGCCGGCCGAGGCCCGCCGCGGCGTCAAGGCGCTGCGCACGGCCGGCCGGGTCGAGGTGCTCAACCGCTCCACCGAGCAGGCCCACCTGGTGCTGGGCGTGCCCGGGGTGCCCCGGCACGACGAGCGCCGCTGGGCGATGGGCGTGCTCAACGCGGCCCTCGGCGGCGGGATGAGCTCCCGGCTGTTCCAGGAGGTCCGCGAGAAGCGGGGCCTGGCGTACTCGGTCTACTCGTACTCCTCGTCCTACGCGGACAGCGGCCTGTTCGGCATCTACGCCGGCTGCCAGCCCAAGCGGGTCGAGGAGGTGCTGCGGATCTGCCGCGCCGAGCTGGCCAAGGTGGTCGAGGAGGGCATCACCGAGGAGGAGCTGGGCCGGGCGATCGGCCAGATCTCCGGCTCCACCGTGCTCGGCATGGAGGACACCGGCTCGCTGATGAACCGGATCGGCAAGGCCGAGCTCAGCTACGGGCACCACCTGTCGGTGAACGAGATGCTGGAGCGCATCGCAGCGGTGACCCTGGAGGACGTCCACGCGGTGGCCCGTGATGTGCTGGGCGCGTACCGGCCGTCGCTCGCCCTGATCGGCCCGGTCAACGACAAGCGGGCCGCCAAGCTCGCCGATCTGCTGGTCTGATCCGCTTTTCCGGATCCGCTGAATCCCAGGTGAGAGGAACTTTTGCCATGACGCTGCGTGTCGCCGTGATCGGCGCCAGGGGACGGATCGGCTCCGAGGCGGTCAAGGCCGTGGAGGCCGCGCCGGACCTGGAGCTGGTCGCCACCCTCGGCCGCGGGTCGAACCTGGAGGAGCTGACCGAGGCCGGCGCCCAGGCGGTCGTCGAGCTGACCCACCCCGACTCGGTGATGGGCAACCTGGACTTCTGCCTGCACCACGGCATCCACGTGGTCACCGGCACCACCGGCTGGACGGACGAGCGGCTCGCCACCGTCC
Organism: Kitasatospora sp. NPDC001261; assembly: GCF_042896795.1. Classification (NCBI taxonomy): domain Bacteria; kingdom Bacillati; phylum Actinomycetota; class Actinomycetes; order Kitasatosporales; family Streptomycetaceae; genus Kitasatospora; species Kitasatospora sp. NPDC001261. The sequence continues at coordinate 5,010 of NZ_JBIAXP010000049.1, read as the reverse complement.
GCGGCTGGCTGGACGAGGCCCCGGAGCTCGGCCTGCTGATCGCGCCGAACTTCTCCATCGGCGCCATCCTCGGCATGAAGTTCTCCCAGATCGCCGCCCGGTACTTCGAGTCGGTCGAGGTGGTCGAGCTGCACCACGACCGCAAGGCCGACGCCCCCAGCGGCACGGCCACCCGCACCGCCCAGCTGATCGCCGCCGCCCGGGCCGAGGCCGGCCGGCCGCCGCAGCAGGACCCGACCACCCACAGCCTGCCCGGCGCGCGCGGCGCCGACGTGGACGGGGTGCCGGTGCACGCGGTGCGGCTGCGCGGCCTGCTCGCGCACCAGCAGGTGATGTTCGGCGACACCGGCGAGACGCTCACCATCCGGCACGACTCGCTGCACCACAGCAGCTTCATGCCGGGCATCCTGCTGGGCGTGCGCAAGGTCGTCGGGACGCCGGGGCTGACCTTCGGCCTCGAACACTTCCTGGACCTGTGACAGTGTCGAACCAGACCGTGCCGTACCAGAGCACGCCGAACCGGACCGTATTGATCCCCGGAGGGGCCCGATGACCTCCCGTACCGGTTTCTTCGTCCTGTCCGGCGTGCTGCTGCTGGTCGCCCTGGTCTGCGTGGGCGAGGGCGTCCAGCTGATCGCCACCGGCAAGCCGCTCGGCATCGGCATCGGGGTCTGCGCCTTCGTGATCCCGGTGATCGGGGTCTGGTTCCTGCGCCAGACCGTCCGCTTCGGCCGGGACAGCGAGCGGCTGGCCCGCGAGCTGGAGGCCGAGGGCGGCCTGCCGGTGGACGAGCTGGAGCGCAGCAAGGGCGGGCGGATCGACCGGGCCTCGGCCGACGCGGTGTTCGCCCGCCGTCAGGCCGAGGCACAGGACGCGCCGGGCGACTGGCGGGTCTGGTTCCGCCTCGCCGTGGCCTACGCCGACGCCGGCGACACCCCGCGCGCCCGCAAGACCATGCAGCACGCCATCAAGCTGCACAGCACCGAACCCGCAAGGAGTAACGCGTGAGCGACGAACCGACGGCCCCCAGCTTCCGCAGCGACGTGACGGTGGAGCTGGTCCGCAGCGCCGCCGCCGACTCGGACGTCATCTGGGCGGCCCGGGTCTCGACCGCGGGCGAGCAGTCCCTGGAGGCCCTCCAGCAGGACCCGGAGAAGTCCAAGGGCCTGATCAACTTCCTGATGCGCGACCGGCACGGCACGCCCTTCGAGCACAACTCGATGACCTTCTTCATCAGCGCGCCGATCTTCGTGTTCCGGGAGTTCCACCGGCACCGCAGCGGCTGGTCGTACAACGAGGAGTCCGGCCGCTACCGCGAGCTCCAGCCGGTCTTCTACGTCCCGGGCGAGGAGCGCAAGCTGGTCCAGGAGGGCCGCCCCGGCAAGTACGAGTTCCACGAGGGCACGCCGGAGCAGCACCGGACCACGACTGCGGCGATGGAGGCCGCGTACGTCGAGTCCTACGCCCGCTACCAGGAGATGCTGGCCGCCGGGGTGGCCCGCGAGGTGGCCCGCGCGGTGCTGCCGGTGGGCCTGTTCTCCTCGATGTACGCGACCTGCAACTCGCGTTCGCTGATGCACTTCCTGTCGCTGCGCACCCGGCGGGAGAACTCGGCGGTGCCGTCCTTCCCGCAGCGCGAGATCGAGATGGTCGCCGAGCAGATGGAGGAGCAGTGGGCCCGGCTCATGCCGCTCACCCATGCGGCCTTCGAGAAGCACGGCCGGGTCGCCCCCTGACCTGGGACGACAGGCATACGGGCAGAGTGTCTGGCATGTCTGGATTGCGGCTTTTCTAGCCGCTCCCTACATTCGTGAACACGGATTCCGGTGCTGCCCGAACCCCCGAGCGGGCAGCACCGGAATCCCACGTCCGCGCCACCGACACGCTGCACCTGTCCGAACACCGGACCGGCATGGGTACCGCCCCACCGCCTACGAGTAGCTTTGGACGCATGGCTCCGACCTCCACCCCCCAGACGCCGTTCGGCCGGGTCCTGACCGCCATGGTCACCCCGTTCACCGCCGACGGCGCGCTCGACCTCGACGGCGCCCAGCGCCTCGCCACGCACCTCGTGGACTCCGGCAACGACGGCCTCGTCGTCAACGGCACCACCGGTGAGTCCCCGACCACCAGCGACGCCGAGAAGGCCCAGCTGGTCCGCGCCGTGGTCGAGGCGGTCGGGGACCGCGCCCACGTGGTGGCCGGCGTCGGCACCAACGACACCCACCACAGCGTGGAGCTGGCCCGCCAGGCCGAGGCGGCCGGGGCGCACGGCCTGCTGGTCGTCACGCCGTACTACAACAAGCCCCCGCAGGAGGGCCTGTACCGGCACTTCACCGAGGTCGCCGATGCCACCGGCCTGCCGGTCATGGCGTACGACATCCCGGGCCGCAGCGGGGTCGCGCTGAGCCACGAGACGCTGGTCCGCCTCGGCGAGCACCCGCGGATCGTCGCCAACAAGGACGCCAAGGGCGACCTCGGCGCCGCGGCCTGGGCCATCGCCCGCGCCGACCTCGCCTGGTACTCCGGCGACGACATCCTCAACCTGCCGCTGCTGTCCGTCGGAGCCGTCGGCGTGGTCAGCGTCGTCGGGCACGTGGTGGCGGCGGACCTGCGGGCGATGGTCGAGGCCTTCCTGGCGGGCGATGTGGTCAAGGCCACGAGCATCCACCAGCGCCTGCTGCCGGTGTTCAGCGGTATGTTCCGCACCCAGGGCGTGATCCTCGCCAAGGCCGCGCTGGAACTCCAGGGCCTGCCCGCCGGCCCGCTGCGACTCCCGCTGGTCGGAGCGACGCCCGAGGAGATCGAGCGGTTGAAGCAGGATCTCGCCTCCGGCGGGGTACACCTTTAGCAGACACGGACGTGCGCGCCCCCGGCTCGCCGGACCTCCCCGGGTCCGCCGCTGGACCGGACCGTAGGCGCGAGAGCACAGACCCAGTAGGAAAACGACACTGAGTACGCGCGCCATATGTCTCCAGGGGGAGGACCCCGGACATATGGCGCGCGTCGTGAGGAGAGTCTTTTGAGCCACCCGCACCCCGAGCTCGGCGCGCCCCCGGCACTGAAGGAGGGCGCCCTCCGCATCACTCCGCTCGGCGGCCTCGGCGAGATCGGCCGCAACATGACGGTCCTCGAGTACGGCGACCGCATCCTGATCATCGACTGCGGCGTCCTCTTCCCCGAGGACGAGCAGCCCGGCGTGGACCTGATCCTCCCGGACTTCAGCTACATCCGGGACCGTCTCGACAAGGTCGACGGCATCGTCCTCACCCACGGGCACGAGGACCACATCGGCGCCGTCCCCTTCCTCCTGCGGGAGAACCCGGACATCCCGCTGATCGGCTCCAAGCTGACCCTCGCCCTGATCGAGGCCAAGCTCGCCGAGCACCGCATCCGGCCGTACGTGCTGGAGGTCAAGGAGGGCGAGCGCGAGCGCATCGGCCCCTTCGACTGCGAGTTCATCGCCGTCAACCACTCCATCCCGGACGCCCTGGCGGTCGCGGTCCGCACCCCCGCCGGCATGGTCGTGGCCACCGGTGACTTCAAGATGGACCAGCTCCCGCTGGACGGTCGCCTGACCGACCTGCCGACCTTCGCCAAGCTGGCGGAGGAGGGCATGGACCTGCTGCTGGTGGACTCCACCAACGCCGAGGTCCCCGGCTTCATCCCGCACGAGCGGGACATCTCGGCGGCGCTGCGCAACGTCTTCGCGAACGCCGACAAGCGCATCATCGTGGCCTCCTTCGCGAGCCACGTGCACCGCATCCAGCAGGTGCTGGACGCCGCGCACGAGTACAAGCGCAAGGTCGCCTTCGTCGGCCGCTCGATGGTCCGCAACATGGGCATCGCCCGCGACCTCGGCTACCTGAAGGTCCCCGGCAACATGGTCGTGGACGTCAAGCAGCTGGACGACCTGCCGGACAAGGAGGTCGTGCTGATCTGCACCGGTTCGCAGGGCGAGCCGATGGCGGCGCTGTCCCGGATGGCCAACCGCGACCACCAGATCCGCATCGTCGAGGGCGACACCGTCGTCCTGGCCTCCTCGCTCATCCCGGGCAACGAGAACGCGGTCTACCGGGTGATCAACGGCCTGACCCGCTGGGGCGCCAAGGTCGTGCACAAGGGCAACGCCAAGGTGCACGTCTCCGGCCACGCCTCGGCCGGCGAGCTGCTCTACTTCTTCAACATCTGCAAGCCGCGCAACCTGATGCCGGTCCACGGCGAGTGGCGCCACCTGCGCGCGGCCGCCGAGCTGGGCATCGCCACCGGGGTGCCGCGCAACCGCGTGGTCATCGCGGAGGACGGCGTCTGCGTCGACCTGGAGAAGGGCGTCGCCCGGATCGTCGGCAAGGTGCAGGCCGGGTACGTCTACGTGGACGGCTCCTCGGTCGGCGACATCACCGAGGCCTCGCTCAAGGACCGCAAGATCCTCGGCGAGGAGGGCTTCATCTCGGTCTTCGTCGCGGTCGACTCGACCAACGGCAAGATCGTCGGCGGCCCGACCATCCAGGCCCGCGGCTCCGGCATCGACGACAACGCCTTCGGCCCGGTCGTCGCCAAGCTCCAGGAGGGCCTGGACCGCTCGGCGAGCGACGGCGTGCTGGAGCCCCGCCAGGTGCAGCAGCTGGTCCGCCGGACCATCGGCAAGTGGGTCGCGGACAACTACCGCCGCCGGCCGATGATCCTGCCGGTCGTCGTCGAGGTCTGAGGCTCGCTCAAGACCGGCTGAGGCCGGTTTGACGTGGGGCGACCCGGTGCGTAATGTTCTCCGGGTTGCCCCACGGGACGGCCCCTCGGAAACGGGCTCGAATTCGGATTCGAATTCGAGAACGACCGGGGAAAACGGACCGAAAGACTCTGATAGAGTTCGGGAGCGCCGAAAGGTGAAAGCAAATCGGATGAATGAAACTCCGGAAAACGGAGCGGAAAACATCTGATAAGCTGGAAACACGAAAGAACGAAGCCCGGAGGGTCCGCTGGAAGGCGGTCCGAAGGAAGCGTCCGTTCCTT
>NZ_JBIAXP010000048.1:0-51310 GCF_042896795.1 Kitasatospora sp. NPDC001261 | reverse complement strand
CCGGCGAGCCAGCGCCACGGTCTCCGCCGGAATCCCCGACACACCACCAGGACGCAACACGACCCACCCCCACAGACAGCCAACCCGCCCCGACCGGCACACACTTACTGTCCCACGCCCAACCCAACCGACTTCGCCAGCAGAGTCGCCGTTCCGACTTCCTGCGCCGGTAGCCCTACCCGGCGGCTCCTTGCTCCCCGCAAGGAGCCGCCGGGTGGGGATGTTCGTTTCCTCTTGGCGTGAGGCGGAGCCAATGTCCTTGCAGGGGCGTGTTGTTGGTCGGGAGGCCTCGCGATCTTGATCTTTAGTCCGATACGGGAATACCCCCCTTCCGTCGTGGACAGCCGCTGACCAGCCCTCTAGCGTCGTGCCCAGGTGCTCTGGCAGGGCCGCTCTCCAAGGGAGTTGAGATGGACACCAGGTCGGGTCTCACACGGCTGACCAACACGGGCGACGGCGGTGGCTCGGGGGAGTGCAATCAGAACGACTGTCCCAACGTCTACCGCACCGAGCGGGGGACGTTCGTGATCCAGGGGGCCGTCTCCGGCGCCTTCGCGCCGCCCGGCGGCGAGGGCCTGGTGGAGATCCCCGAGAGTGTGCTTCGGGAGGCTGTTCGTGCGCTTGGATGGTGAGGCCTGGCAAGCCAGGTTCCGTCAGTTCGAGACGGAGGCTTGGCGGCTTGAGACCCTTCCGGCCTACAGGGTTCCGCAGGAGGAAGAGGAACTGCGAGCCTTTCGAGCCGGTGAACGGATCGACCCGCATGCGCATTCCAACGAGTACACGGAAGACCTCAAGCGCGTGCGGCGGGAGGGGAAAACCAAGGGGCGGGTGCACATCGTCACGCGACCGCTCTCCGAATACCTACGCTACGAGTTCATGTACTACCTGCCGCATGTGTGGGCCGGCGAGGACGTCCGGATCATGGACGTCACGGATCGGCCCAACCCGTTGGCGGGAGTCACTGACTACTGGATGTTCGACAAGGCGGAGGTGGTGCTCATGAACTACCTTCCCGACGGAACACAGATCGACCGCACCGTGTTCGAGGGGGATGTCGACCCGTTCATCGAATACCAGCGGATCGCCATCGCCGAATCGGTGCCTTTCGAGGAGTACGTGAAGGGAATTGGCGCTTGATCCGCAGGATCTAGGCCGATCGAGTGCGGACCTGGCGGCGATCCTTCAAGAGCTTCGCAAGCGAGCTGGACTCTCCGGGGTCCAGCTCGCTCGGCGTGTCAACATGCCGCAGTCAAAGATCTCCAAGATCGAGACCGGCAAGGTCATACCGTCCCTCGTCGATGTCGAACTGATTCTGCGGGCGCTCGATGCGCCGGCGGAGCTGATCGCGCGGGTGACCGCTCTCGCTCGCATCGCGAACACGGAGTGGCAGGATGCCAAGGCCTTGCGCCGAAAGGGACTGGACAAGAAGCAGGTCGAGCTGGCCGCCCTTGAACGGCACTCGACGGAGTTCAGGTACTTCCTGCCGACCATGATCACCGGTCTGCTCGCGACGCCCGAATACATCAGGGCGAGCCTCGCCCTGTTCCCCGGCGATCATTCGGAGGCCATCGCCAGGAAGCTGGAGAGGCAGGCCGTTCTCTATGAGAGGGCCAAGAGCTTCACCTTCATCCTGACCGAGCAGGCCTGCCTCTGGCCGCTCGTCTCGGAACAGGCCATGGCCGTGCAGCTCGATCGACTGGTGTCGGTCTCCCGGTTGCCGAATGTCCGGCTGGGGGTCATCCCCATGGCCGGCCGCATGCCATGGGCTCCGCTGAATGTCTTCACGGTCTACGATGCCGTTCTGGCCACCGTGGAAGTGTCCACCGGCGCGCTCGTTTTCCGTGATCCGAGGGATGTTCAGGAGTATCTGAACGAGTTCGGGAGATTCGAAGGCTACTCGCTCTGGGGTGATGAGGACCGCGTCAGGCTGGAGGAGTGGGCCGCCCGTTTTCGAGGGGGCCGGCGAGATCTTTAGTCGATTTCCGGAATAACGTTGATGGGATTTCCGAAATTCCCCTAACCTGATTTCTGCATGAAGGGCGGGTCCATGAAGAAGGTCGCCGTGAAGCTCTGGCGGATCATCCGTGGTCCGATGCAGTGGCGCGTTCTCTGGCTCTGGCACTCGAAGTTCATGGTGGGCGTCACGGGCATCGTGCGTCACCAGGACGGCCGGGTCTTGCTGCTGAAGCACCGGATGTGGCCGGAGGGCCGGCAGTGGGGCTTGCCCACGGGCTACGCGAACGCGGGCGAGAGCTTCGAAGACACGATCGTGCGTGAGGTCCGGGAGGAAACGGGGCTCACGGTGAAGGTGTGCGAACTGGCGCACCTGAAGAGCGGCTACAAGCTGCGCGTCGAAGTCGCCTACGAGGCCTTGTACGTCAGTGGACAGACCAGCGCCCCCTCGTTCGAGATCCTGGAGGCTCAATGGTTCTCACCGGACGAACTCCCCGACGGATTGCAGGAATCGCACCGGCAGTTGATCAGCCGTCGACGTCGCTGACCCTCGGCCGCTCGCTCACGCCCTCCTGCCTGGGCCCGAACGAGCACCTGGCGGGCAGCCCGGACGAACGGGCTGAACTGGCACATCTCCTGGCCGTACGGCGGGCGACCGCCGCACTCGGCCAGGCGCACCCGCACATCGCGTTCTCGCTCCTGCACTGGGTTGTCGAGGCGTGGCAGGACGAGGGGGCCCGGGAGGTGTTCCGGCAGGGAGCGGCTCTTCTGGCCGATCGCTACCGTGAATTGGGGCTGAGCCGGATGCTGCCGATCGACCGGGTGTGGGTGGGGGTGCGTTCGACGCGCCCGGACGCGTTCGGCGGTTTCCACCACCCGAATCAGGGCTACCGGCATGTGCAGTTGGCGTCGGTGATCACGAGGTACGGCCGGCTGAGTGATCCTCGATGGGCATCGCCGGAACTCGTGGCACTCGACCTACTGCGGTCCTACGCCCATGACTGCCTGCACTGGGGCTCGTTCCGGGAGTACCGGCTCCGGGGCGGCCAGGTGGTTCGTAGCCGTTACGGGATCAACTGTGTGGACGCGGAAGGGCGTACGTACTCGGCGAGGGACGGCGATGGAGCCTCCTCGACGCGGAATCTCGGCATCATCATGGAGGGGGCCACCGACCGGGAAGCACGGTCGATCGCCGCTGCGGTGGCCGATCTCCTCGGCATCGCCGAGCGCATCGAACCGGATGACCGTCTGGCCTTCCGAGACACCACCGGGCAGTTGGAGGCGGTCGACTTCGACCGTGTCGAACCGGGTGTTGCCACCGACTTCCATCAGGCCCTGGCCGGATACGAGTGTGGCGTCGGCATGAGGTACCAGTGCTTCCTCACCGATACGGGTGGAACCGCTGCGAACACCCTGCACGCACTCATCCTCTCCGCCATGATCAGCGGAGACCTGTCCTGCCTGACCGACTGGCTCGACCAGCGGCACGGGCCGGAGGCGTTCCGTCGGCGTTTCCGCTCGCCGGTCTACACGGGGCCGGACCCCGGCAAGCAGGTCTCCCCCTGAGGTGAACCCCAGTGGGCTGCTGCCATCTGCGACTACTTGGAAGGGGTCCGTCAGACATGACGACTGTCCTCCACAGCGAAGACCAACTCCTGCGGGCGCGGGTCGCGTTGGCCTCGGAGATCGAGCGGGTGAGCGCGGTGCTGTCTCGCGGGTGGTCGAGGCGTTCCTCAATGTGCCGCGGCATCGGTTCGTTCCGGTGTTCTACCGGGAGGAAGGGGGTGTGCACCGCCCCTGGCCGGCCGGTGAGGCGTGGCTGCGGGAGGTGTACGCGGACCGGGTGCTGGTCACCGAGGTGGGCGGCGTGCACGCGGAGGATGCCGGGCCGGACGGCGTCCGCGGGGTGGCGACCTCCTCCTCCACGCTGCCGAGCCTGATGGCCGACATGCTGGACGCGCTGGATGTCCGGCCCGGGGACCGGGTGTTGGAGGTCGGGACGGGGACGGGCTACAACGCCGCTCTGCTCTGCCACCTCGCGGGGGCGGCCCACGTCACGACCGTCGACCGCACCGAGCACCTGGTGGCGACCGCCCGTGCCCGGTTGGGCGAGGCCGACTTCGCGCCCGCAGTGGTTCGGGCCGACGGCGCCGACGGGTACCCGCCGGGGGCGCCGTACGACCGGATCATCGCCACCTGTGGTGTCCGTCGTGTGCCCCGGGCGTGGCTCGACCAGTGCGCGCCGGGTGGCCTCGTCGTCGCCCCGCTGGGTGGTGCGGTGGCCAGGCTCACCAAGGTGTCGGATGGCCGCGCGGTCGGGCGTTTTCTGCACCGTCCGGCCGCCTTCATGCCGTTGCGCGGCGGAGGGGACGCGGCCCCGGGAGTACCGGAGCCGCAGGCGGACAGCCGGAGGACGGAGATCGGCGCTCGCGTCCTGGACGACCCGGGGTTCGCGTTCTGGGCCGACCTCCACCTCGGTCCCACCGTCGTCCGGGACGGCCACGTCCTTCGCGACGTCGCGGACGGCTCGACCGCCCACGCGCACGGCGGCACCGTCGCCCGCAGCGGCCCCCGCGACCTCTGGCGAGCGGTCGAAGCCGCCCACCGGAGCTGGCTGGGCCAGAACCGCCCCCGCCGTGAGTGGTTCACGGTCGAGGCCGGGCCGGAGGGGCAGTTCGTGAGCTACTCGGCACCGGACGGCGGCGTGACCCGCTGGGCGCTCTGAGCGCACAGGAGTCGGCCATGTCGACTTCCTGCGCAGGGAGTTGTGGGATCCGGGCGGTGCTCAGTCGAGGCAGAACTCGTTGCCCTCGACGTCCTGCATCGAGAGGCACGACTCGTTCTCCTCGTCGGCGACCAGCAGCTGGACGCGGGTCGCGCCGAGGGCGACCAGCCGGGCGCACTCGGCCTCCAGGGCCGCGACGCGCTCCGCGCCGACCAGGCCGGTGCCGGCCCGTACGTCGAGGTGCACCCGGTTCTTGACGACCTTGCCCTCGGGGACGCGCTGGAAGTACATGCGCGGGCCCGCACCGGTGGGGTCACTGGCGGCGAACCACGAGCCCCGCTTCTCGGGCGGCAGCGAGCGCTGGTAGTCGTCCCAGGTGTCGAACCCCTCCGGCGTGGACGGCGGGACGTACCCCAGGGCCTCGCACCAGAAGCGGCCGACGCGCTCGGGCTCCGCGCAGTCGAAGGTGACCTGGAACTGCTTGATCGATGCCATCGGGCCACCATAGCCATGACAAGAAAGTCACACCGCTCAATTTCCGGCACCGCACAGGGGGGAGAGAACGACGCCGCCCCGCCGAGCCGGTGCTCGACGGGGCGACGTGCGAGGCGACGCGCGGGGAACGGGGCGTCAGGGCTGCTGGTCGTTCTCGGTGGTCGCCGGGCCCGCCGGGGCGGTCGCCTGGCCCCCGGGGGCGCCGGTGCCGGTGCCGGACGGGGTCTTGTTCGGGTCGGTCCGGGGGGCCGGGTCGGGGATGTCGGCCATCGGCAGGGACTGCTTGGGGGTGCCGCGCAGGGCCTGGTTCATGGCGTCCCGCCAGATCGGGCCGGGGCCGTCGGCGCCGAACACCTCGGCCCGGTACTTCCCGTTGATGGTGATGTTGCGCATCTCGACGCCGCCCTGGGGGCCGCCGATCCAGACGGCGGTGGCGAGCTGCGGGGTGTAGCCGTTGAACCAGGCGGCCCGCTTGCGGTCCGAGGTGCCGGTCTTGCCGGCGATCTGCCGGTTGTCGTCCAGGCTGAGCGCCGCGCCGGTGCCGTTGTTCTCGGTGACGCCGTTCAGGACGGTGTTCAGCGCCCGTGCCGTCGAGTCGGAGAACGCCTTCTCGCACTGGGAGGACGGGACGGGGACGTCCTTGCCCTCCACGGTGGTGATCCGGTTGATGGCGACCGGGGCGCAGTGGGTGCCCTGGGCGGCGAAGGTCGCGTAGACGTTGGCCATGGTCAGCGGGCTCATCTCCTCGACGCCCAGGGCCATCGCGGGGACCTCCTCCAGGGGCTTGCCGCTGGCCTTGGTGGTGATGCCGAGCTTGTTGGCCATCTGCTTGACCGCGCAGAGGCCGATCTCCTGCTCCATCTGGATGAAGTAGGTGTTGACCGAGAGGGCCATCGCCATCTTCAGCTGGTACGGGCCCTTCTCGCTCGCGGACTCGTTGGGCACCACCGTCCTGGGCCGGGCCTCGTTCTTCCAGGTGCCCTCGCAGGTCTTCATCGTCGGGTACTCGAGCTTGTTCGGGGACGAGTACTCCTGGGTCGCCGGCAGGCCCGCCTCCAGGGCCGCGGCCGCGACGACCGGCTTGAAGGTGGAGCCGGGCTGGAAGCCGTTGCCGCCGCCCATCGCCGCGTCGACGTTGAGGTTGACGACGGTCTGGTTCTGGTTGGTGTCCAGGCCGTACGGGCGGGTCTGGGCCATGGCGAGGATCTTGCCGGTGCCGGGTTCGACCATGGAGGCGGCGGCGGAGACGCTGTCCGTGACCCGGACGTTGCTGCTCACCGCGTTCTGGGCGGCGGCCTGCTTCTCCGGGTCCAGCGTGGTGTAGATGTTCAGGCCGCCCTGGTTCCAGAACTTCTTGCGCTCGTCGGAGCTCTGGCCGAAGGCCGGGTCCTGCTTGACCACGTGGCGCACGTAGTCGCAGAAGAAGCCCATGCCGGCCTGGGCGGTGATGCAGCCGTTCTGCGGCGCCTTGTAGTTCAGGCCGAGCGGGGCGGCCTTCGCCTCCTTCGCCTGCTCGGCGGTGATGTGCTTGTTCTCCAGCATCTTGTCGATGACGGTGTCGCGGCGGTTCTGCGCGGCCTGCGGGTGCAGCTTCGGGTCGTACTGGGAAGGGTTCTGCACCAGCCCGGCGAGCGTCGCCGCCTCGGCGACGGTGAGGTCCTTGTTGCTCTTGCTGAAGTAGCGCTGGGAGGCGGCCTCCACCCCGTAGGCGCCGTTCCCGTAGTACGTGATGTTGAGGTAGTTGGTGAGGATCTGCTCCTTCGGCACCTCCTCCTCCAGCTTGATCGCGACCTTGAGCTCCTGGATCTTGCGGCCCAGGGTCTTGCGCTGGGCCTCCAGGACGGCGTCCCGGTCGTCGCCGGCCTGCTCGACGTTGACGTTCTTGACGTACTGCTGGGTCAGCGTGGAGGCGCCCTGGGAGGCGGTGCCGCTCTCGGCGTTCTTGCTGATCGCGCGGAGGACGCCCTTGAGGTCGACGGCGCCGTGCTCGTAGAAGCGGGCGTCCTCGATGTCGACCTGGGCCTGGCGCATGAACGGCGACATCTGCTCGGCGGTGATGACGGTGCGGTCGCGCTCGTAGACCTTGGCGATCAGGCCGCCCTTGGCGTCGAAGATCTGGGTCGCCTGGGTGAGCGGCGGGGTCTTGAAGTCGGACGGGACGTCCTCGAACCCCTCCGCCGTGCTCTTGGCCGTCAGCCCGATGCCGCCGGCGACGGGTAGGACGAGGCCTGCCAGCAGCACACCGGACACGACGCTCACCCCCAGGAAGGTCGCACCGAGGCGGGCCAGCCGGAGCGGGGCCTTGCGGGACGGCTGGAGGTCCGCGTTCTCGGAGGAACTCCATATCGGGGGGAGGTTCGATGCCATTCCGGAATGCTAACCCTTGGAAGTCTCCGGTCGAACGGTTTTTCGCGTGCGGCTGTCACGGCTCTGCAACAGGCTCCGGGGTCGATTCCCGGGGGGTGAATCGCATACGTACCGAATGAATTCGGGGGAATTCGGCGGCCGGCCTCCGACTCGGTCCGCCCCGCCCCGCCCCCGGCCGCCCTGGTCCGCCCCGTCTGCGGCGCCCCTCCCGTGGCCCGACCCCTACCAGGTTGATGCCGTGAGCGGGCCGAAAGGTTGCGGCGCCCGGACGGTCAGGTGCCCCGGACGGTCAGGTGCCGCGGACGGTCAAGTGCCGCGGACGGTCAGGTGCCCCGGACTGGCAGCGCCGCCACGGCCGGGCCAGGCTGGTGGGGACGGACCGCCCAGCCGAGGAGGCAGCTATGACCGGCGAGCCGATCCCGGGAATCGACCCCGCCGCGGTGCCCAGCGGCGACGGCTGCGCGGAGTGCCTGGCCGGCGGCGGATGGTGGTTCCACCTGCGCCGCTGCGCGGCCTGCGGCCACATCGGCTGCTGCGACTCCTCCCCCGCCCAGCACGCGACGAAGCACGCGCGCCAGGCCGGCCACCCGTTCCTGGTCAGCTTCGAGCCCGGCGAGGAGTGGTTCTGGAACCTGGACACCGGCGAGTACTACGAGGGCCCGCCGCTGGCACCGCCCACCGCCCACCCGGTCACCCAGCCCACCCCGGGCCCGGCCGGCCGGGTCCCCGTCGACTGGCAGTCGCAGCTGCACTGACGATCCCCACCGCGACGGCCACCGCCTCCTCCCCGTACGAGGCGGTCGGCCGACGGCGACCGCACCGTTCCGGCGGCCCCTCGCACCGCGCAGGGGCCGCCGACCCCTGTCCGCCGTCCGCCCGGACACCGGCCGCCGTCCGCCCGGACACCGGCCGCCGTCCGCCCGGACACCGGCCGTCGTCCGCCCGGACACGAGGGAAAACCCCGCGACTCCCACGGGCTTGATCCTCTACGGTGAACGCGCCCAGGGCGGCCGTTTACCGCCCGTCGACGTGGCGCGACCAACGCGCCCGCAAACCCGGGGAGTTCCCTGTCATGACGCGCACCCTTGTCGCCGAGCTGCCCGCGCACCTGGAGGAGACGGTCACCGTCTACGGGTGGGTGAACACGCTCCGACTCCAGCGGCGCATCCAGTTCGTCCTGGTCCGGGACCACACCGGTCTCGTGCAGGTCACCCACCTCCGGGGTGGGGAGGGCGACGTCATCGAGGCCGCCTTCGAGGGCGTGACGGTCGAGTCCGCCGTGAAGATCACCGGCCGGGTGGTCGCCAACCCGCAGGTCAAGCTCGGTGGTCTGGAGATCGTCCCGACCCGCGTGGAGGTCGTCTCACCGGCCGAGCCGAAGCTGCCGATCGACGAGAAGACGGGGATCGACCAGCGCCTGGACTGGCGGTTCCTCGACATCCGGCGGCCCTCCCAGCAGCTGGTCTTCGACGTCCAGACGACCGTCGAGCGGGCGATGCGGGAGGTGGCGGCCGAGGAGGGCTTCACCGAGCTGCACACGCCGAAGCTCATGGGGACGGCCTCCGAGTCGGGCGCCGAGGTGTTCGAGGTCGGCTACTTCGGCCGGACCGCCTACCTCGCCCAGTCCCCGCAGTTCTACAAGCAGATGGCCATCGCGGGCGGCATCGACCGGGTCTTCGAGATCGGGCCGGTGTTCCGTGCCGAGCCGTCCTTCACCTCCCGGCACGCCACCGAGTTCACCGGGGTCGACGTCGAGATCGCCTGGGTCGACGGGGTCGAGGACGTGATGGCCTTCGAGGAGCGGATGCTGCACCGCGTCCTGACCGCCGTGGCCGAGCGCCACGGCGCGGCGATCGCCGAGCACTTCGGCACCCGGGTCGTCGTCCCGGAACTGCCGTTCCCCCGGATCACGATGGCCGACGCGCTGGCCAGGCTCCGCGCCACCGGCTGGGACCCGGAGGGCGTCAAGGAGGACCTCGACCCCGAGGGCGAGCGGGCGCTGTGCGGCCTGATCGCCGAGGAGACCGGGCACGAGTTCGTCTTCGTCACCCGCTTCCCGGCCGCCGTGCGGCCGTTCTACCACCTGCGGCCGGAGGACGACTCGACCGTCACCGAGTCCTTCGACCTGCTGTGGAAGGGCGTGGAGATCACCACCGGCGCCCAGCGCGAGCACCGGTACGACCGCCTCGTCGCCCAGGCCCGGGAGAAGGGCATGGACACCGGCCCGCTCTCCGGGTACCTCGACTGCTTCCGCTACGGCACCCCGCCGCACGGCGGGCTCGGTCTGGGGCTCGGCCGGCTGCTGATGCTGGCGCTCGGCCTGCCGTCGATCCGCGAGGCGACGTTCCTCTTCCGGGGCCCGCACCGCCTCGAACCGTAGGGCGTCGAACCGTAGGCGGGGGACCGAGAGACGGAACGGGCCGCGCCCGAGGAGATCCTTTCCTCGGGCGCGGCCCGTTCCGTTCGTGCGTTCCGGCCGCGCTGCCCGGCGGTCAGCTGCGGCGGAGGGCCTCGGTGAGCCGGTTGGCGGCCTCGATGATGGCCTGGGCGTGCAGGCGACCCGGGTGGCGGGTGAGCCGCTCGATGGGGCCGGAGACGGAGACTGCGGCCACCACGCGGTTGGACGGCCCGCGGACGGGGGCGGAGACGGACGCGACGCCCGGCTCGCGCTCCCCGATGGACTGGGCCCAGCCGCGGCGGCGGACGCCGCTGAGCGCGGTGGCGGTGAAGCGGGCGCCCTGGAGGCCTCGGTGGAGGCGCTCGGGCTCTTCCCAGGCGAGGAGGACCTGGGCGGCGGAGCCGGCCTTCATCGGCAGGGTGCTGCCGACGGGGACGGTGTCGCGCAGACCGGAGAGTCGTTCGGCGGCGGCGACGCAGATGCGCATCTCGCCCTGGCGGCGGTAGAGCTGCGCGCTCTCCCCGGTGACGTCGCGCAGGTGGGTGAGGACGGGGCCCGCGGTGGCGAGCAGTCGGTCCTCGCCGGCGGCGGCGGAGAGTTCGGACAGGCGGGGGCCGAGGATGAAGCGGCCCTGCATGTCGCGGGTGACCAGGCGGTGGTGTTCGAGTGCGACGGCGAGTCTGTGGGCGGTGGGGCGCGCCAGACCGGTGGCGGCGACCAGCCCCGCCAGTGTGGCGGGGCCCGACTCCAGTGCGCTGAGCACCAGAGCGGCCTTGTCGAGAACGCCGACGCCGCTAGTGTTGTCCATAGCATGATATTGCAGTCTCAGGTAGCGAGACGCAAGTCTGTTTCGATGTCCGCCATCCTCTCAGATGCCCGCAAAGCACCACTTCCGGGACTCGGCGTCTCGGATGGCGGACGCGCCGCTGCGGGCGGGTCGGCGCCCGTACCGGGGGCGGGGAACGGCCGGGGAACGGCCGGAGAAACGCAAAAAGCCCCTGCCGTGTCTCTTGCGAAACACGGCAGGGGCCGTAAGAAGAATTCGGCGGCGTCCTACTCTCCCACAGGGTCCCCCCTGCAGTACCATCGGCGCTGAAAGGCTTAGCTTCCGGGTTCGGAATGGAGCCGGGCGTTTCCCTCTCGCTATGACCACCGAAATGATCGGGCCGGGCAATTGCTCGAAAGCACTGCCTACGCCTCGCTGTAAATCATAGCAGGAGGAAAAGCGAACGGATTCCGCGGTCCCGAGGGGCCGGTCGCGTCCGGGGGGTCGCTCGCGTCCGGGGGGTCGGGCCGACCGGCGGGCGGTGTCCACCCACCGGCTCCCGTCGACCCGCTCGGAGGGGGAGCCGGCACACCGAGGGGGCGCGTCACGCAGCGTGCGCGCCCCGTCCGTCGTGTCCACGCCCGTGCGCACACCACCGACCCCACCCCTGTGCGCCGATCGCCCAAAAACCGACCGATAAGGTGTTAATCCAACATTCATCCATGCCGCATAGCCTCCGGGGGCTAGCCTCATGCTGAACGTCATCGTCCGACCGGGAGGCGAAAGCCCCGTGCAAGGCACTGTCACCACACCAGGCGGTTCCACGGTGCCCGGCGGCCAGGGCGAGGCGTTCCTGCTCGTCGTGGACGACGAGCCCAACATCCGCGAGCTGCTCTCCGCCTCGCTGCGCTTCTCCGGCTTCCGCGTCGCCTCCGCCGCCACCGGCACCGAGGCGCTCGAACTGGTCGCCGCCGAGCGCCCGGACCTGGTCGTCCTCGACGTGATGCTCCCCGACCTCGACGGCTTCACCGTCGTCGAGAAGCTGCGCGAGCGCACCAGCCGCGGGCAGATAGCCGGGCCGGCCCACGGGCACCCCGCCGACCACCTGCCGGTGCTCTTCCTCACCGCCAAGGACGGCGTCGGCGACAAGGTCCAGGGCCTGGCCGCCGGGGCGGACGACTACGTCACCAAGCCCTTCAGCCTGGAGGAGCTGATCGCCCGGATCCGCGCCATCCTGCGCCGGGCCGGCGGGCCCGCCGAGGACGGCCGACTGGTCGTCGCCGACCTCAGCCTCGACCCCGTCGCCCACGAGGTCACCCGGGGCGGCACCCCGGTCTCGCTCTCCCCGACCGAGTTCAAGCTGCTGCACTACCTGATGGCCAACGTCGGCCGGGTGGTCTCCAAGTCGCAGATCCTCGACCACGTCTGGGCCTACGACTTCGGCGGGGACCTCTCCATCGTCGAGTCGTACATCTCCTACCTGCGCCGCAAGCTCGACTCCGGCCCGGCGCACGGCCCCAAGCTGATCCACACCGTGCGCGGCATCGGCTACGCCCTTCGCCGCCCCCCGCAGGGCTGACCGGACCCGCTCGTGCCCGCCCGCTTCTCCTCCCGGCTGTCGCTGCGCGCCCGGCTGCTGGTGCTCGTGTTCGCGCTGGTCGCCACCGGGCTCGCGGTCAGCGACACCTTCGTGCTCGGCGCCGTACGGACCCAGCTGGTGGAGCAGCTGGACGAACAGCTCCAGCGGTACGGGCTGCCGCTCTCCCGCAAGCCCCCGAGCCAGGTGGTCGCGCCGGCCGCCGGGAAGCCCCTGGTCGCCGGGCGGCGGGTCAGCCTGCCCAGCCAGTACCTGGTGCAGTACCTCTCCTCGGACGGCAAGGTCCAGGCGCTGATGCGCCAGCCCGTCTCGGACAGCGACCCGGCGCCCCAGCTGGCCGGACTGGACCCGACCCGGACCGCCCCCGACGTCCCCTTCGACCTGCCCGACCAGCGCGGCCGGCACAGCTGGCGGGTGCTGGTGCTGCCGCTCCAGGCCCCCCGCGGGCAGGCCGCCAACCCCAGCGCGTACGCCTCGCCCGCGGTCACCCCGACCTACGTCATGGTGGCGGTCTCCCGCGAGGACATCGACGCCACCATCGGCAGGCTGAGCACCTCCTTCCTGGCCATCGGCGGCGGCGTCCTGGTGCTGATCGCCGCGCTCGGCTTCTTCGCGGTGCGCGCCGGGCTGCGGCCGCTGCGCCGGATCGAGGCGGGCGCCGAGCGGATCGCGGCCGGCGAGCTGTCGCACCGGATGCCGGAGCTCTCCCCGGGCACCGAGGTCGGCCGGCTGTCGATCGCGCTCAACGGGATGCTCACCCAGATCGAGGCGGCCTTCGCGGCCCGCGCCGAGTCCGAGGCCCGGATGCGGCGCTTCGTCGCGGACGCCTCGCACGAGCTGCGCACCCCGCTGGCCGGCATCCGCGGCTTCGCCGAGCTGTACCGGATGGGCGCGCTGCCCACCGAGGCCGACGTCAAGCGGACCATGACCCGGATCGAGAGCGAGGCCGACCGGATGGGCGCCCTGGTCGAGGACCTGCTGGTGCTCGCCCGGCTGGACGAGGAGCGCCCGCTCGACCTCGCCCCGATGGACCTGCGCACCCTCGCCGCCGACGCGCTGCACGACCTCACCGCCCTCGACCCGAGCCGCCCGGTCGCGCTCACCGGCCCGGCCGGCACCGGCGCGCCCGGCGCGGCGCCCGTCCTCGGCGACGAGGCGCGGCTGCGGCAGGTGGTCACCAACCTGGTCGGCAACGCGGTCAAGCACACCCCGGCTGGCACCCCGGTCCGGATCGGGGTGGGCGCCGGCCCCGGCGGCGTCTGCCTGCTGGAGGTCGCCGACTCCGGCCCGGGCCTCACCGAGGAGCAGGCCCAGCGGGTCTTCGACCGGTTCTTCCGGGTCGACGCCTCCCGCAGCCGCGACAACGGCGGCGGCGCCGGCCTCGGCCTCGCCATCGCCACCGCCCTCACCCGCGCCCACGGCGGCACCCTCACCCTGCACACCGCCCCGGGCGAGGGCGCCACCTTCCGCGTCGAACTCCCCCGGCAGCGCTGACCGGATTCCCGCGGGGCCGAATGCCGCGAATTCGGCCCCGCCGACCCGAATGCCACGAATTCGGGCGTTCGGGGCGCGCTTTTGCCCTAGCTTTGTCGACTCGTCAATTCCCCGGCGAACCCGGAAGGTTGGACGCCCGGTCATTGCCGGAATCCGGCATGGAGCGTTAAGAATGCGTGTGCCTATGATCGGCGTCGTCCGGCCGTGAGGAACCCTCCGGCCGTGACCCTTGCTTTTCCTTTCGACCCGAAAGGGGTCATCGTGAACCTCCGCCGTTCGCTGGTCTCGGCCGTCCTCGTCGCCGCCGTCGTCTCGCCCGCCGCCGTGCTCTCCGCCGCGCCCGCCTTCGCGGAGTCGGCGTCGGTGACGCAGACCCGGAGCGACAGCGGCTCGATCGCCGAGCTGGAGCAGGCCGCCGCGGCCGCGGCCAAGGCCCACACGGCGGCCGTCGCGAACGAGGCCGAGGTCACGGCCGAGGCCACCGCGTTCCTGAAGGACCCGCAGCCCTACCAGGGCAGGCTCCAGGAGGCGCGGGCCGCCGCCAAGCAGGCCGCCGCGACCAGGGAGACCACCGACAAGGAGGCCGAGGAGGCCGCCCGGGCGTACGGCACCGCCAAGGAGGAGGACCTCCCCAAGGCCAGGGAGCGGATGCTGAAGGCGTTCGAGGCCGCCAACGCCGCCACCGCCGCGGACGAGAAGGCCAAGGCCGCCGTGACCGCCGCGGGCAAGGCCCTGGACGACGCCAAGGTCGAGGCGTTCCGGCGGATCTCCACGGCCCAGGAGGCCACCAAGGCCGCGGCCGCCACCAAGGCCGCCGCGGACAAGGCGCTCGCCGACGCCCGGGCCGCCGCCGCGAAGCCGGTCGAGAAGCCCGTCGAGAAGCCGGCCGAGCAGCCTGCCGCCGGCACCCCGGCCTCGGACACCGCCGCGACCAAGGCGTCCACCTCGACCAGGGCCACCACCGCCTCGAACACGTCGACCACCTCGACCAGCACCGCGACCGCCACGCAGGCCGCCACCACCGGCTCGGCCACCGAACTCGCCGACACCGGTTCCAACCCCGCCACCCCGTACCTCGCCCTGGGCTCCGGCCTCGCCCTCGGCCTCGGCGCCGCCGCCCTCTACGTCTCCCGCCGCAAGCCGGCCCGCTCGGCTTCCTGACCCACCCCGCCCCACCCGGCTCCGCACCCGCCCGGAAGGCGGGCGCGACCACCCCGAACCGCAGGACAGGCCCCGGCCCGCCCTGCGGTTCCGGCGTTCCCGGCCCCGAAACTCCCCGATCGAGTGAACCCGTTGCCGTTCACCCGGCCGACCCCCAGGTCGCGTGCGACCGTGCTGCCGTTGCTCGCGCGGGCTCGCGCGGGCCGATCACTGGACGGGAAATTGGGGTGTTCCGATGAGCGCGGTTGCTGTTGAGGAGACCGGCGTGGACCTGGACCAGGCGCTGTGGGAGATGTGGAAGTCCATGGACGTCCCCGAGGGCATCCATGTGGAGATCATCGAGGGGTTCGACGCCGTCACCGTCCTCACCGGCCCCGACCCCGAGCGCCGTGCCTACGCGACCTCGACCCGGGTCCCGTACGGCAAGGAGGCCGTGATCCCCGAGGGCCCCGCCAAGGGCTTCGTGATCGGTCCCGAGATCACTGGTGAGCGCCGTGGCTGAACGCGGCGCGTCGTTCAGGCGGGACCTGTCGGAGTGGCGGATCGTGCTGGTCGCGTGGCGGCTGCTGGTGCTGCAGGCGGCGGATCCGGTGGTGGCGGCGGGGATGGCGGAGCACTCGACGTACCGGGCGCACCCGTGGCGGCGGGTGGAGCACACGCTGGGCAGCGGGCGGCGGCTGTTCTACCAGGACGCGGACGCGCTGCGCCGGGAGGTCGCGCGGCTGGAGCGGGCGCACAAGCGGATCCGGGGGACGGGGCCGGACGGGCGGCCGTACGACGCCGGGGACGCGGCGACCAGGGCGTGGGTGCTGCTGACGCTCTTCGAGGGCGTGGTCGCGATGCGCCGGCTGGGCGGGGACCGGTACGACGCGGGGGAGTTGGCGCAGGCGTACGCGGAGTTCCGGGAGGCGGTCGCCGTCTTCGACCTCCCGAAGGGCGAGATCCCGGAGACCGTGGGGGAGTTGCCGGCCTACTTCGCCCGGTACGCGCGGGAGCGGCTGGAGCACACCGAGGCGGCGCGCCACCTGTTGGACGACCTGCTGCGCGAGGCGCCCGCGCCGCGCCGGCTCCGGTTCCTCGGCGACGCGGGCTGGCGGGTGGTGCGGGTGGTGGTCGCCCGGGCGATCCGCGAGCTGACGGTGGCGGACCTGCCGCCGGCGGTGCGGGAGCGGTTCGGGCTGGTCCGGACCCGGCGGGCCGCGCTGCTGTCCGCCGTGCTGCACCGCGGTGCCGGTGCGGTCGTCCCGCTCCTCCCGGACCGGCTGCGCTACCGCTCCCCGGAGGAGCACCGGGCGCCGAAGCGTCACCGCCCGCACCGGGACGGCCGGGGGCCCCGGCTGGACCGCTTCTTCCACGAGGTGCTCGACCAGACCGGCGACGGCTTCATCACCGCGCACGACCTGCGGGCGATGGCGCACAACGTGTGCTGGCAGCTGGAGTTGGACGAGGCGGGCGAGGCCCGGGTGTACGAGGCCTTCGACAGCTGGTGGGAGCAGCTGCGTGCGGTGATGGACGCGAACGGGGACGGGAGGGTCAGCCGGGAGGAGTTCGTGGCGGCGACCCTGGCCGGCCTGGACCGGGACGAGGCCTACCTGGAGCGGGGGCTGCTGCCCGCGCTGCGGGCGGTGTTCACCGCGGCCGACACCGACGGCAGCGGCTTCCTGGAGTTCGACGAGTACCGCGCGGTGTTCGGCGGGCCGCGCGTGCACCCGGCGGAGCTGTCGCACGGTTTCCGCCGACTGGACGCCGACGGGGACGGGCGGATCACCCGGGAGGAGTTCCTGGCCGGATTCACCGGGTTCTTCACGGCCCGCGCCGATTCCGTCCCGGGCACCGAGCTGCTCGGCCGCCCGTAGGGCGTGGCCCGTAGAGGCGAGTCCGAAGACAGCCCCTAGCACGCGGATCCCGTCGGGGCGACCGGGTCGCGGGCCTGTCAAGCGCCGGTTCGGCCAACAACTTCCGGCCGTCCGCCCGGTCGTTCGTTGCCCCGGCCCGCGGTGGGTCCGCAGACTGTGCGGACCGCGCCGCGGCCCGTGACGCAGCGCACAGCCTGTCAATCCCACCCCACCTGCGGTTCCCCCGTAAGGATGGTGGATACTGCTCCTTGTGAACGTGTTCACGTTCACAAGCGGACAAGCTTGCGTGGTTGAGCAACGGTCTACGGCTATAGATGAAGTTTGTCCGGAAGATGCCCGTCGTCACGCGGGCAGGTTGGGAGAGAGGGCGACGTGGAACTGGCAATCGCTCACGAAACCATCGCGCGATGGCAATTCGGCATCACCACCGTCTACCACTTCCTCTTCGTCCCGCTCACGATCAGCCTGGCCGCGATCGTGGCCGGTCTGGAGACCGCCTGGGTGCGGACGAACAAGGAGAAGTACTTCCACGCCACCAAGTTCTGGGGAAAGCTCTTCCTCATCAACATCGCGATGGGCGTGGTCACCGGCATCGTCCAGGAGTTCCAGTTCGGCATGAACTGGTCCGACTACTCCCGCTTCGTCGGCGACGTCTTCGGCGCCCCGCTCGCGATGGAGGCGCTGATCGCCTTCTTCTTCGAGTCCACCTTCATCGGCCTGTGGATCTTCGGCTGGGACAAGCTGCCGAGGAAGATCCACTGCGCCTGCATGTGGATGGTGGCGCTGGGCACCGTGCTCTCGGGCTACTTCATCCTGGCCGCCAACTCCTGGATGCAGCACCCGGTCGGCTACGCGATCGACCCGGTCACCGGCAAGGCCCAGCTGACCGACGTCGTCCGGGTGCTGTTCCAGAACACCACCCTGGTGGTCGTCTTCCACACCCTGACCGCCGCCTTCCTCACCGGCGCGGCCTTCGTCGTCGGCATCGCCTCCTTCCACCTCTGGAAGGCCAAGCGCAAGCCCGAGACCGCCGACCCGAAGAAGACCGCCGCGATGCGCACCTCGCTGCGGCTCGGCCTGGTGCTCGCGGTCGTCTTCGGCGCCGGCACCGCGCTCAGCGGCGACACCCTGGGCAAGGTCATGTTCGAGCAGCAGCCGATGAAGATGGCCGCCGCCGAGGCGCTGTGGGAGACCCAGGCGCCGGCGCCGTTCTCGGTCTTCGCGGTCGGGGACGTCAGCAAGGGCCACAACTCGGTCGCCCTGGAGATCCCCGGGATACTCTCCTTCCTCGCCCACAGCGACTTCAGCTCGTCCGTCCCCGGCATCAACGACACCGCCGCCGCCGAGGCCGCCCAGCACGGCGGCGACCCCAAGGACTACATCCCGAGCATCTTCGTCACCTACTGGGGCTTCCGCCTCATGATCGGCTTCGGGATGACCTCCTTCCTGGCCGGCCTGATCGGCCTGTGGACCACCCGGAAGAAGCTCTTCCTGCACCCCGAGTTCCGCACCGGCGAGACCGAGGTGCCCCGGCTGATGCTCACCCCCAGGCGCGAGCTGGGGCCGCAGCTGACCAAGTGGAGCTGGCGGATCGGCATCCTGACCATGGGCTTCCCGCTGATCGCCAACAGCTTCGGCTGGATCTTCACCGAGATGGGCCGTCAGCCCTGGGCCGTCTTCGGCCTGATGACCACGGCCAGCGCGGTCTCCCCCAACGTCAGCGTCGGCACCCAGATCGGGGCGCTGGCCACCTTCACCACGCTGTACGCGATCCTCGCCGTCATCGAGGTCCGGCTGCTGGTCAAGTACGCCAAGGCCGGCCCGGTGGTGACCGAGCAGCCGCCCACCAAGGACCCGTCGTTGCGCGGACCGTCCTCGGACGAGGACGCCGACAAGCCGCTCGCCTTCGCCTACTGAGGCGCCGGGACACCGGGGAACTGAGGATCTGACATGCAACTCCACGACGTCTGGTTCGTGCTGATCGCGGTCCTGTGGATCGGCTACTTCTTCCTGGAGGGCTTCGACTTCGGGATCGGCGTGCTGACCAAGCCGCTGGCCCGCAACACCGCCGAGCGGCGGGTGCTGATCAACACCATCGGCCCGGTCTGGGACGGCAACGAGGTCTGGCTGCTGACCGCCGGCGGCGCCACCTTCGCGGCCTTCCCGGACTGGTACGCGACGCTCTTCAGCGGCTTCTACATCCCGCTGCTGGTCATCCTGGTCTGCCTGATCGTCCGCGGGGTGGCCTTCGAGTACCGGGCCAAGAACGACGGCGCCCGCTGGCAGCGGAACTGGGAGGAGGCCATCTTCTGGACCTCCCTCCTCCCGGCCTTCCTCTGGGGCGTGGCCTTCGCCAACATCGTGCGCGGCGTGGACATCGACGCGCAGAAGAACTACGTCGGCACCCTCTGGGACCTGCTGAACCCGTACGCCCTGCTCGGCGGCCTGGTGACGCTCGCCCTGTTCACCCTGCACGGCTCGGTGTTCGCCGCGCTCAAGACGGTCGGCGAGATCCGCGAGCGGGCCCGCAGGTCCGCCCTGGTCTCCGGCCTGGCGACCGCCGTGCTGGCGCTGGCCTTCCTGACCTGGACCCAGGTGGACCACGGCAACGGCCGCAGCCTCGCCGCGATGATCGTCGCGGTGGTCGCCCTGCTCGGCGCCCTGGCGGCCAACCAGCTCGGCCGCGAGGGATGGGCGTTCAGCCTCTCCGGGGCGACCATCGTGGCCGCGGTCGCGATGCTCTTCCTGGCGCTCTTCCCGGACGTCATGCCCTCCACGCTGAACCCGGAGTGGAGCCTGACCGTCAGCAACGCCGCGTCCTCGCCGTACACGCTGAAGGTGATGACCGTCGTGGCGGCGATCTTCACCCCGCTGGTGCTGCTCTACCAGGGCTGGACGTACTGGGTGTTCCGCAAGCGGATCGGCGTCCAGCACATCCCCGGGCACAACCCGGCCGCCCCGCTCGACCAGGCCTGACGCCGTGAAGCCGGTCGACCCCCGACTCCTCGGGTACGCCCGCACCACCAGGGCCTTCCTCGCCGGATCCGTGCTGCTCGGCGCGGTCGGCGCGGCCCTGGTGGTCGCCCAGGCGAGTCTGATCGCCGAGATCGTCGTCCGCGCCTTCCAGCGCGGGGCGACGCTCGGCGAGCTGACCACGCCGTTGCTGCTGCTCGCCCTGACCGCGGTCGGGCGCGGGCTGGTCGGCTGGCTCACCGAACTCACCGCCCACCGGTCCGTCGCCCGGGTGAAGTCCACCCTGCGGCGCCGGCTGCTCGACCACGCCACCGCGCTCGGCCCGTCCTACCTGGCGGGCCGGCGCACCGGCGAACTCACCACCCTCGCCACCCGCGGTATCGACGCGCTGGA
This sequence comes from Kitasatospora sp. NPDC001261, assembly GCF_042896795.1. Classification (NCBI taxonomy): domain Bacteria; kingdom Bacillati; phylum Actinomycetota; class Actinomycetes; order Kitasatosporales; family Streptomycetaceae; genus Kitasatospora; species Kitasatospora sp. NPDC001261. The sequence goes on along the minus strand of NZ_JBIAXP010000048.1, from coordinate 31,132 downwards.
CGACTACTTCGCCCGCTACCTGCCGCAGCTGGCGCTGGCCGTGGTCGTCCCGGTGATCGTGCTGCTGCGGATCGTCGGCGCCGACTTCACCTCGGCCGCGGTCATCGCCGGGACGCTGCCGCTGATCCCGCTGTTCATGGTGCTGATCGGGATGGCCACCCAGTCCCGGATGGACCGGCAGTGGAACACCCTGTCCCGGCTCTCCCACCACTTCCTCGACGTGGTCGCCGGACTGCCCACCCTCAAGGTGTTCAACCGGGCCCGCACCCAGGCCGCCACCATCGCCCGGATCACCGCCGACTACCGCCGGGCCACCCTGCGCACCCTGCGGATCGCCTTCGTCTCCTCCTTCACCCTGGAGCTGCTCTCCACCCTGTCCGTCGCGCTGGTCGCCGTCACCGTCGGCTTCCGGCTGGTGGACGGCACGCTCGACCTGGAGACCGGGCTGCTGATCCTGGTGCTCGCCCCCGAGGTGTACTTCCCGATCCGCCAGGTCGGCGCGCTCTACCACTCCAGCGTCGAGGGGCTGACCGCCGCCGACGAGCTGTTCCGGGTGCTGGAGACCCCGCTGCCCGCGGCCGGCACCACCCCGGCACCCGACCTCGCGAGCGCCGTGATCGCCGCCGAGGGCCTGGTCGTCCGGCACCCCGGGCGCACCGAGCCCGCGCTGGACGGCGCCGCGCTGACCCTGCGCCCGGGCTCCAGCACGGCGCTCACCGGCCCCAGCGGCGCCGGCAAGTCCACCCTGCTGGCCGTGCTGCTCGGCCTCACCGCCCCGTCGTCGGGCACCGTCCGGATCACCGCCGCCGACGGCCGTACGACGTACGACCTGGCCGAGCTGGAGCCGGAGAGCTGGCGGCGGCAGATCGCCTGGGTGCCGCAGCACCCGCACCTGTTCGCCGGGACGGTCGCCGAGAACCTGCGGCTCTACCGGCCGGAGGCCACCGACGAGCAGCTGTGGACGGCGCTGCGGGCCGCGCACGCGCTCGACTTCGTGACCGACCTGGCGGCAGTCCTCGGGGAGGACGGCGCCGGGCTCTCCGCCGGGCAGCGCCAGCGCCTCGCCCTCGCCCGGGTGCTGCTCGCCGAGGACCGGCCGCTGGTGCTGCTGGACGAGCCGACCGCCAACCTGGACGGCGCCTCCGAGGCGGCCGTGGTGGACGCCGTCCGGGCGCTCGCCGCCGACCCGGCGCGCACCGTGCTGGTGGTCGCGCACCGGCCCGCCCTGCTGGCCGTCGCCGACCGGCGGGTACGGCTGGCGGGAGCCCCGTCGGCCGCCGCCCCGGCCGCCCCGGTGGCGCCGCTCGCCCACAGCGGCCGCCCCACGCCCGCCCCCGCCGTCGCCGAGGAGCCCCGGCCCGAGGGCGGCGGCACCCCCCGGCTGGCGCTCTCGATCCTGCTCGGCGCGCTCGCCCTCGGCTGCGCCGTCGCGCTGATGGCCACCTCCGGCTACCTGATCTCCCGGGCCTCCGAGATGCCGCCGGTGCTCTACCTGATGATGGCCGTCACCTCGGTACGGGCCTTCGGCATCGGCCGCAGCGTCTTCCGCTACGCCGAGCGGCTGGTCTCGCACGACGCGGTGCTGCGCACCCTCGGCACCCTGCGGGCCGCCGTCTACCGGCGGCTGAGCGCGCTCGCCCCGGCCGGACTGCCCGCCTTCCGGCGCGGCGACCTGCTCTCCCGGCTGGTCGCCGACGTGGACGCCGTCCAGGACCACTACCTGCGCTGGCGGCTGCCGGCCGCGGTGGCCGGCCTGGTCGCGCTGGCCTCGACCGCGGCGATGGCCGCCTTCCTGCCGGCCGCCGGGCTGGTGCTCGGCCTCGGACTGCTGCTCGCGGGCGGGCTGGTGCCCGCCCTGGCCGCCCGCTGGTCGGCCGGCGCCGAGCGGCGCCAGGCCCCGGCGCGCGGGCGCCTGGCCACCGCCGTGGTGGACGCCTTCACCGGCACCGCCGAGCTCACCGTGGCCGGCGCGCTGCCCGGCCGGCTGGCCGCCGTCCGTAGCGCCGACGCCGCGCTGACCGGGCTGGCCGCCCGCTCGGCCGCCACCACGGCGCTCGGCACCGGGCTGATCGCCCTGCTCACCGGGCTGACCGTGACCGCCGCGGCCGCCGTCGGCGTCCAGGGGGTGCGCGACGGGGTGCTGGCGCCGGTCTGCCTGGCCGTGGTGGTGCTGACCCCGCTGGCCGCCTTCGAGGCCGTCACCGGGATGCCGCTCGCCGTCCAGGCCCGCCAGCGCAGCCGCGCCGCGCGGGCCCGGCTGGACGAGGTGCTCTCCGCCGAACCCCCGGTCGCCGAGCCCGCCGAACCGGTGGCACTGCCCGAGCGGCCGCTGCCCGTCGCGGTGCGCGGGCTGACCGTACGGCACCCCGGGCAGACGGCGGACGCGCTCGTCGGGGTGGACCTCGACCTCGCGGCCGGCCGCCGGATCGCCGTGGTCGGCCCGTCCGGCTCCGGCAAGACCACCCTCGCCCAGGCGCTGCTGCGCTTCCTGGAGCCGAGCGCCGGGACGGTGCGGTTCGCCGACGGCCGCCCCGAGGCGGTGGACAGCCGCGCGCTGGCGGGCGAGTCCGTCCGCCGGGTGATCGGGCTCTGCGCCCAGGACGCCCACGTCTTCGACAGCTCGCTGCGGGAGAACCTGCGGCTGGCCCGGCCGGCGGCGGGGGAGGAGGAGCTGCGCGCCGCGCTGGCCGCCGCCCGGCTGCTGGAGTGGACCGAGGGCCTGCCGGACGGCCTGGACACCATGGTCGGCGAGCACGGCGCCCGGCTCTCCGGTGGCCAGCGCCGGCGGCTGGCGCTCGCCCGGGCGCTGCTCGCGGACTTCCCCGTGCTGGTCCTGGACGAGCCCGCCGAGCACCTCGACCTGCCCACCGCCGACGCCCTGACCGCCGACCTGCTGGCCGCCACCGAGGGCCGCACCACCGTGCTGATCACCCACCGGCTGGCCGGGCTGGACGACACCACGGTGGACGAGGTGCTGGTGCTGGACGGCGGACGGGTGGCCGAGCGGGGCCGCTGGTCGGAGCTGGTCGCCGACCCGGACGGGCGGCTGCACGCGATGTGGCGGCGGGAGCGGGAGGCGGACGGGCTGCTGGAGCCGGTTCCGGCTGCCGCCGGCCGGGCCGTCACCCGTTAGTCGCGCCGTCCTTCGGCTGAAAAGCGTACAAACGTAGGCTTTCTTCATGGACCCCACGCCGGACCTCCCGCCCGACCCCGTTCCGGACCTCCCGCCCGACCCCGTTCCGGGCCTCCCGTCGGACCCCGTTCCGGGCCTTCCGTCGGACCCCGTTCCGGGCCTTCCGTCGGACCCCGTTCCGGGCCTCCCGTCGGACCTCCCCGGGGCCGCCGCCGAGCAGACGCCCCACCAGGTGCCGGAGATCGCCTCGCTCGGGCTGGACACCCTGGTCACCGAGGTCGCCGAGCGCCTCCAGTCGGCCGCCGCGGTCACCGACCGGATGCAGCGGCTGCTGGAGGCGGTGGTCTCGATCGGGGCCGGGCTGGACCTGCACGCCACCCTGCACCGGATCGCCGTGGGCGCCGCCGAACTGGTCGACGCCCGCTACGCGGCGCTCGGCGTGATCGCCCCCGGCGGCACCGGCCTGGCCGACTTCATCCACGTCGGGGTCGACGACGAGACCGCCGCCGAGATCGGCGAACTGCCCGCCGGCCGGGGCATCCTCGGCGCGCTCATCGACCGCCCCGAGCCGCTGCGGCTGGCCGACCTCCGCACCGACCCGCGCTCCTCCGGCTTCCCGCCGCACCACCCCTGCATGAGGACCTTCCTGGGCGTGCCGATCCGGGTCCGCGCGGAGGTGTTCGGCAACCTCTACCTCACCGAGAAGAAGGGCGGCGGCGCCTTCACCCCCGAGGACGAGCAGGTGGTGCACGCGCTCGCCGCGGCGGCCGGCGTGGCCATCGAGAACTCCCGGCTGTACGAGGAGGGCCGCCGCCGCGAACGCTGGATCGCCGGCGCCGCCGCCGTCGCCACCGCCCTGCTCTCCGCCGAGCAGGCCGAGAGCGCGCTGACCGTCGCCGCCGAGCAGGTACGGGAGCTGGCGGACGCCGCGCTCGGCATGATCCTGCTGCCGACCGGCCCGGAGGGCGGCGGCGAGGGCGACGGGCAGATGCGGGTCGCGCACGCCTCCGGCGAACTGGCCGAGTACGTCCGCGGCGAACTGCTGCCCAGGGAGAGCTTCGCGGCGCGGCTGCTCGCGGGGGAGAGCGTCTACCTGGACGACATGTCCAGCGACCCGACCGTGGTGATCCGGCTCGCCCGCCGCTTCGGCCCGTCCATGGCCGTGCCGATGGTCGCCGCTGGGCGGGTGCTCGGCGGGCTCTGCGTCTGGCGCCCGCACGGCGCGGTGCCGTTCACCGACAGCGAGAAGCAGCTCGCCGAGACCTTCGCCTCGCAGGCCGCGCTGGCCCTGCGGCTCGCCGAGGGCCAGCGCGACCAGCAGCGGCTGGCCGTCTTCCAGGACCGCGACCGGATCGCCCGCGACCTGCACGACCTGGTGATCCAACGGCTGTTCGCCACCGGGATGATGCTGGAGAGCGCCGCCCGGCGGGCCGTCGTCCCCGAGGTCAGGGTCGGCATCGGCAAGGCGGTGGACGAGCTGGACGCCACCATCCAGGAGGTCCGCACCACCATCTACGCCCTCCAGCACGACGACCACGGCGACGCGCCGGACACCCTGCGCACCCGGGTGCTGCGGGAGGCCAGCCAGGCCGCGGCCGCGCTCGGCTTCAAGCCCTCGGTGAGCTTCGTCGGGCCGGTGGAGAGCCTGGTCGGCGAGAAGACCGGCCGTCAACTGCTCGCCGCCCTGCGCGAGATGCTCTCCAACACGGCCCGGCACGCGCGCGCCTCCCGGGTCGGCGTGGAGATCGACGCGACCACCCACCTGGGCGAGGACGGCCGCCCGGTGGGCGGCGACCCGGACTCGCTGGACCGGGGCGGCCGGCCCGGCGTGCTGCTCACCGTGACCGACGACGGGGTGGGCATCCCGGCCGGCGGCCGGCGCAGCGGCCTGCTCAACCTCACCCGGCGCGCCGAGGCGCTCGGCGGCGACGCCTGGCACGAGAGCGGGCCGTACCGCAAGGGCACGATGGTGCGCTGGACGGCCCGGCTCTGAGGGTTCCGACCGGGACTACCACCAAGAACCGGTGAAAGTTAAACGAGAGAGAACTTCCCGACCAACAGCGCAAGTTGTGAACGTTCTGGGCTTTCGGGGGCTCCGTGTGCACACATAGCTTTGCTCCGCTCGGAGGGGAAACCGGAGGGCAACCGGACGGAGGGGGCAGTGAACGCTGCCGGCCGCGGTCACACCGCAGCAGGGGCAAGTCGAGGGGGTTTCCGCGCCGAACGGGCAGCGGACGGGCGCTACCGCTGGCAACTGAAGGCGTCCAACGGCCGGGTGGTCGCGATCACCCCGGCCGCGTTCGAGACGGCGGGCGAGGCCGAGCGGGGCTTCGACGGCCTGCGCGCCGCGGCGCCCGGGCTCACCGCGCGCATCACCCACGTGCGGGAGGGCATCGGCTGGATCTGGGTCGTCCCGGGCTCGCGCGCCCTCCCCGAGGTGCGCTCCAGCCGCGCGTACGAGCGGTACGCGACCTGCCAGAACGCCTTCCGGCGGTTCGTGGTGCTGCTCTCCAAGCAGCCTCCGCACGAACTCCCGGAGCCCGCCGTACCGTTGAGACGCACCGATGGCCGCTGAGCGACGCGGCCCGCGACTGCTGATCGTGCCGGCGGCCGACCGCTGCCTCGGCTGGGCACTGCGGGCCGCCAACGGGAGGCCGCTCGGGGTCGGCGTACGGACGTACCGCAGCGAGGACGAACTCGCCGAGGCCGTCCGGGTGCTGCTGATCGAACGGGCCGCGCTGCGGTGCTCGGTCGGGCAGTCCGAAGGACGTCAGTGGGTCTGGGCCGCCTACCTGCCGGTGCGCAGCACCCGGCCGGGGGCGGCCGACGCCGTCCCGGTCGCCCGCAGCGCCCGGGGATACCTGCGGCGGGACCAGTGCCAGGCGGGGATCGAGGGGTTCCTGGCCGGACTGCAGTGGGTGGGGCAGGAGTTGCGGCGATCGGGGCGGGACGGCCGCCGGCCGCTGTAGGAGACCGCGTGCATGGCGGTCCGTCGAACGCGACGGACCGCCATGTCGGCATGTCCGGAGGCGTGTCCGGGGCGTATCCCGGGCGTATCCGGAGCATGTCCGGGGGCGCGTCCGGAGGCGGCGGTTCCGTCCACGGCCCCTGTCCGTGCAGTTCCGGTGAAGGGCAGGTTTCCGGCAACACCCCGAGCAGCTTCCTGGAGAAGAACGTCGACCGGGTTCGGAGGGCCGGTAGTGCCCCTGTCACGTGCACGCTGACCAGTGGCTAAACCTCGTCGAACCGATGAGTCGACATTCCCCGGCCGGACCCGGCCTCCCTTCCGGCGGAACCTCCCCGCCGGACAGGATCGGCACTGCCGGCGAGGCCGCAGCGGACGCGGCCACACGGCCCCGAACTCCCGAACGGAGTAAGGGTTTCACGCGATGTACGTCTCTCCCCCGGAGGAAGAGGAACATGCGTAAGACCGCTGCCAAGCTGCTCACCGTCGCCGCCCTGGCGACCTCCATCGCGACCGTCGCCGGCGGCACCGCCGTCGCCGACCCGGCCGCCGGCGTGACGCCGCGCGCCATCGACTTCGTGGGCACCGGCTCCGACACCACCCAGGCCGTCGTGAACCAGCTCGCCGCCGACTACAACGCGTCGCTGACCGACCCGAACGCCCCCCGCGTCTACAGCTGGGACGCGACCCCCACCGGCACCACCATCACCCCCAAGGCCGGTTCCGCCGCGATCGCCCGCCCGAACGGCTCCGGCGCCGGCATCAAGGCGCTGGCCACCTACACCAACACCACGGTGGACTTCGCCCGCTCCTCGCGCGGCCCGCAGTCGAGCGACCCGAGCAGCGACTACTTCGTCAGCCTGGCGAAGGACGCCGTCGCCTGGGCCGCCCCGGCCACCGGCAACGCCCCGGCGAACCTGACCACCGGGAACCTGAAGGACATCTTCACCTGTGCGGTGACCAACTGGCACGACATCGACGCGTCGCTGCCGAACGCCACCATCAAGCCCTTCCTGCCGCAGACCGACTCCGGCACCCGCTCCTACTTCCTGACCACCATCGGTGGCGGCGTCGCGGTCACCCCCGGTGGCTGCGTCACCAGCGGCACCCAGGAGAACCAGGGCAGCGACTCGGTCCTGGCCGACCCCAACGCGCTGGTCCCCTACTCCGTGGCCCACTACATCGGCCAGGTCTACTACGGCCAGGGCAGCGGCACCGACGTCCAGGGCCCGCTGACCATCCGCAACGTCAACGGTGTCCTGCCGGTGGACACCACGGCCAAGACGATCAGCGCCGCCTTCGCGGCCACCCCGTACTCCCGCGTGGTCTACAACGTCTTCCGTGACACCGAGTGGAACTCGAACGCCACCCTGCGCGCCATCTTCGGCAAGGGCGGCTGGCTCTGCAACAACGGCGCCAACGACCTCAAGAGCTACGGCTTCCTGCCGCTGTCCGCCTTCGCCTGCGGCGCCGTCACCCACTCCTGATCCACCCCGCACCACACCGGCGGCCGCGGGGCCTCGCCCCGCGGCCGCCGGGCCACCCTCACCACGACCGGACGCCGGAGGCGGGCCGATGCGCAGGGCCATGACCATGCTGGGCGGTGCCGCCGCGATCGCCGTCCTGGCGACGACCACCGTCGGCGGTACCGCGCTCGCCGACCCGGCGGCCGGTGTCACACCGCGTGCCGTCGACGTCGTGGGTGTCGGCGACGGGACGACCCAGATCCTGATGAACCGGATCGCGAGCGGCTACAACGCCTCGCTGACGGATCCGGCGACGCCGAGGCTGTACAGCTGGGACACGCGTCCGAGCGGGACCATCACCACCAAGTCGGGTGCCACGACGATCGCCCGGCCCGCGGACCAGCACGCCGGCATGGTCGCGCTGAACGGCCGCACCGGCACCACCGTGGACTTCGCCCGCGCGTCACGCGGCCCGCAGCAGGACGACCTCTCGACGGACGACTTCGTGGCCATCGCCTGGGACGCCGTCGCCTGGGCCGCCCCGGCCACCGGAAACGCCCCGGCGAACCTGAGCACCGGGAACCTGAAGGACATCTACACCTGCGCGGTCACCACCTGGAACCAGATCGACCCGGCGCTGCCGAACGCCACCATCAAGGCCTACCTTCCCCCGCCCGGGACAGGTCTGAGGGCGCACTTCCTGCTCACGATCGGTCGCGGCTACGCGGTCACCCCCGGTGCCTGCGTCACCAGCGGCATCCGGGAGAACCAGGGCAGCGACCCGGTCCTGGCCGACCCCAACGCGTTGATCCCCTACTCGACGGGCTACTACATCGGCCAGGCGTACCAGGGGCAGGGCGGTGGTGAGGACGTGCCGGGTGCCCTGACCCTGAGGTCCGTCGACGGCGTCGCGCCCATCGACCCGCAGACCAGGACGATCTCGGCCTCCGCCGTCACGGCGCCGTACGGGGTCGTGCTGTCGAACGTCCTGCGCGACGCGGAGCTGTACGCCGACAACACCCGTGGTGCCGCGCTGCGCGGCATCTTCGGCCGCGGCGGCTGGATCTGCCGCAACGGCGCGGACGCCATCAGGAAGTCCGGCTTCGTCCCGTTGCCGCAGATCGCCTGCGGCTCCGTCACCCATTCCTGAGCCCCGCCGAACCGCACCACCCGCACATCACCTCTCCCTCTCCCAAGGAGTCCAGCATGTCCCGCATCAGCGCCCGCCTGGCCGCTACCGGTGCCGCCGTCGTCCTCTCCCTGACCGCCGTGAGCGGCGTCGCCGCCGCCGACACGGCCACCACCCCGGCCGCCGGCCAGGCCGTGATCACCACCGACGTCAACTTCCTGACGAACGCCGCGCTCAACGGCATCGTGATCATCCCGCTCCAGCCCGCGGACCCGGCGTACGACCAGACGGCGGGCCTCACCGTGACGCTTCCGGTGACCGGCGGCGCCGCGAACATCCCGAACTTCTACGGCGACGTGCAGTTCGGTGGCGGCCTGCTCTTCCTGAACCTCAAGACCGGCAAGAGCGTGGCCTTCAAGCAGCTCGACTTCTCGGTCGACAACGGCTACTTCACCGCCGTTCCGAACGGCTCGACCACGCCGGTCCCGCTGCTCGACCCGTCCGGCGACAACGTGATCACCCGCAGCGGCCTCACCCAGAACCTGACCTCCTCCAGCTTCGAGGTGGACGCGGCCGGCGCGCAGTACCTCGACACCAAGCTGGGCACCGGCTACTTCACCGCCGGCCAGAAGATCGGCAAGCTCGCGCTGTCCTACACCCCGGCGCACTGAACCACCCGGTACCGCTCACCCGGTACTGAACCGCAGGTCGGCGGGCCCGCGCCTCGGCGCGGGCCCTTCGCTTGCGGAGTTCCCAACTCCGGTACGGAGTCGTCGCGTTGTGGTCTCGTACATCTGGTCGACCGGATCCCGCCATGTCCGGCTGGCCGAATAGTACGCACGGAACCGTCCGTCCCCAGCGCGATCGACGCCCTCGTGCCGCCTCCCTCGGCGGCCCGCATCTCCCGGAGGCCTCGCCATGAGAAACCGCGTACCCGACCCGAGAGGCCCAGGGAGGTGGCGCCGTCGACTACCGGCCCTGGTCCTCGCCAAGGCCGTGGTGGCGGCGCTCGCCGTCATTCCGATCGGGTTGGGCGCGGCGCCACAGGCGCACGCCGACTCGGCGGTGACCGTCCCGGGCCCGAAGGTCTGGATTCCGTCCGCCAAGAAGTACGGCACCGAGGGCAGCGTGACCGTCTCCCAGACGGCGAACCTGACCAACCAGGTCCTCCAGGTCTCCTGGAGCGGCTTCACCCCGACGGTCTACCTGGGCACCAACGATCCCGCACCGACGGCACAGTCGCTGTCGACCCACATCCTCTACGCGGTGCGGATCTACCAGTGCCGGGGCACCGACCCGGCGGTGACGGACTGTTACGGCAGCACCCTCTACGGCGGCGACCGGACGAAGGGCTTCGAGCAGCCGCCCCGGCCGACGCGCACGGAGGTGCCGGAGTGGCCCACCAACCAGGTGATCGCCGCCACCGGCCCGGACGGCTCGGGCAGCGCCTCGATCGAGGTGTGGAGCGCGAAGGAGAGCTCCACGCTCGGCTGTGACGCGACCCACCCCTGTTCCCTGGTGGTCGAGCCGAACTACGGCGGCGACCCACTGGACCTCTTCCAGGTCCTCGACGGCAAGGCCGACTGCGAGTTCCACGACCTGGACGCCGACCCGGACGGCTACACCGCCGCCGACGGGATCATGACCCCCGGCAACCAGAACTGGAAGACGGGCAACCGGACCAGCGAGCAGTGCGCCTGGCAGCACCGGACGGTGGTCCCGCTGTCCTTCGCGCCCACGGCGGACTCCTGCACGGTGAGCAACCAGGCCTTCGGTGCCGCCGGTCTGGAGATGGCCAACCGGGCCATGCAGCAGTGGCGGGCCGGCCTGTGCCTGGGCGACTCGCCGATGACCGTGGGCTACGTCCCCTCCGGTGGTGAGCCGCAGGCCCGTGCCGCGTTCCTGGGGGGCAGCAGCAGCACGGAGGTCGCGCTGACGGCGCGGCCCGACCGTTCGCCGCCCACCCGTCCGTACGTCTACGCCCCGCTCGCGACGACCGGCATCTCGGTCACGTACCTGATCGACGACCCGAAGACCGGTCGGCAGATCCGCGACATGAAGCTGAACGCCCGGCTGGTCGCCAAGCTGCTCACCCAGTCCTACGCCTCGCCGGGCATGAGCATCCCCTCCGTGGCCGGCAACTCGACCTGCCTCTACACCGACCCCGAGTTCAAGCAGCTGAACCCGGAAACGGCGGCCAACGGGATCCACTGGCCGACGAGCTGCGGCGGCACCCTGACGGTCTACCCCGGTGTTCCCGGTGGCACCACCGACTTCACCTACCAGCTGACCTCGTGGCTCGCCGCCGATCCGGACGCGAGCCGCTTCCTCGACGGTGAGCCGGACCCGTGGGGCATGCGCGTCGACAGCTTCTACCTGAAGCCGAAGTTCGCCGGCTACCCGGCGGAGGCGTTCCAGGTCCAGGACTACTCCGGGCCCGCGCAGGGCAGCGCGGGAGTCGACTTCAAGCACTGGAAGCAGTACGAGTGGAACCCCTCGCTCGACGGTCTCGGGCGGGTGGCGCGCAACCTGATGCAGTACCAGCCGAACTGCCAGCAGCCGAACAGCGAGTCCGACGGCAGCCACAAGCCCTGTTTCACGCAGATCCCCGGCGTGCGCTCGCTGCTCGCCATCATGGACACCGCCCAGGCCAAGGCGTTCTCGCTCCCCGAGGCCTCGCTGCTCAACCCGGCCGGCTCCTTCGTGTCGCCCGGCACGGCCGGCTTCCAGGCCGCCGTCGGCGACATGCCGACCGACGCCGCCACCGGGGTCCAGCAGCTGCCCTACGGCACGCCGGACACCGCGTTCTCGCGTGACCAGCGGGCGTACCCGCTGACCGCGGTGCAGTACGCGATGGTGCCGACCGGCGGCGTGCCCGCCGAGAAGGCCGCGTCGATCTCGCAGTTCCTCAAGACCGTGACCACCGACGGCCAGACCTACGGCCTCGCGCCGGGGCAGCTCGCCCAGGGCTACCTCGCGCTGACCGGCGCCCAGCGGCAGCAGGCCCAGGAGGCCGTGCAGCACGTCGCGGCCCAGGACGGCAAGCTGCCCGGCAACCAGACCGCCCCTCCGCCCGGCGGCGAGCCGGGCACCCCGGAGAGCGGCAACGGTTCCTCCGGCTCCGGCGGCACGGGCGACGGCACCACCCCGGTGAGCAGCTCCGGCACCGGCGGCACCACCGCCGACGGCAACTCCGGCGGCACCGGCTTCGGCTCCTCCGACGGCCTGTCCGGCGGCGGCCTCTCCGGCACCGGCTCCACCGGGACCGGCACGGCCGGCGGTGCCGCGGCTCCCGGCGCGGCCGGCGGCGCCAAGCCCGGCGCGGGCGCCGCGCCCTCCGGCAACGCGATCGCCGCGGCCCCGGTCGGCACCCCGGTGCCCGACCGTCCCGGCACCGCCCGCCTGCTGCTGCCCGTCGCGCTGATCGCCGGCCTGGTGCTGCTGGTCGGAGGACCGGCCGCGCTGGTCCTGGGCGGTACCCCGGCCGGGGCGAAGGTGCTGACCGGCGCCCGCGCCCAGTGGTCGCGACTGCGCCGCAAGTAGGAACCCGCGCTCGGCGGGGCCGCCGTTCCGGCCCCGCCGAGCGCTTTCCCTCCCGCCGAGGCAGCGCCCCGGTCCCTCACCGAGCACGCCCGTTCCCGAGCACGGAGAGCACACCATGACATCCGCCGCCGAGCCCGCGGCACCGTACGCCGGGGCACCACGCCAACCCGACCACGGGCCCGACCAGGACGTGCCCCGCACGATCACCTCCCCCGCGACCCCGGGCGACCGGGTGTTCCGCGGCGTGCTGCGGCTGGCCGGCTTCTCGGTCTTCGCGATCATGGGACTGATCGCCTTCTTCCTGATCCTGCGCGGCTCCGACGCGCTGCGCGCCGTCGGCCTGTCCTTCCTGACCGAGCAGAAGTGGCAGACCGCCGCCCACAACTTCGGCATCGCCGCCGTCCTGCCCAACGGTCTGCTGATCGCGGTGATCGCGCTGGTCATCGCCGTCCCGGTGGCGATCGGCACCGCGATCTTCATCTCCGAGTACGCCCCGGTGCGGCTGCGGGCCGCCCTGGTCTCGCTGATCGACCTGATGGCGGCGATCCCCAGCATCGTCTACGGCCTGTGGGGCCTGTTCTTCCTGCAGCCGCGGATCATCGGCTTCGTCCGCTGGCTGGCCAACCACCTGGGGGAGTACATCCCCTTCCTCAAGGTGCGGACCGGCGACATCGGCACCTCGTACACCTCGTCGACCTTCATCGCCGGCGTGGTGGTCTCCCTGATGATCATCCCGATCGTGACCTCGCTCAGCCGGGAGGTGTTCTCCCAGGCCCCGCAGGGCGAGCGGGAGGGCGCGTACGCGCTCGGCTCGACCCGGTGGGGGATGGTCCGCGCGGTCGTCCTGCCGTTCGGCAAGGGCGGGGTCATCGGCGCGGTGATGCTGGGCTTCGGCCGGGCGATGGGCGAGACGATCGCCGTCGCGCTGATCATCTCGCCGAACTTCAAGGCCATCACCCACATCCTGGAGAACGGCGCCAACTCGATCTCCGCGCTGATCGCGCTGCGCTTCGGCGAGTCGGACGCGCTGTCGCTCTCCGCGCTGATGGCCGCCGGCCTGGTGCTGTTCGCGCTCACCCTGCTGGTCAACGTGCTGGCCGGGATCGTCATCAACCGCTCGCGCTCCGGCGCCGCGACGGCGGACTGAGCATGACCGACCGTCAGTCCGCCCACAGGGCACGCAGCCGTCCGCACCGTGAAGGGACCATCCGATGACCACGCTCGACCTGCCGCCGGTCGCGGCGTCCGGGCCCGCCGGCGAGCCCTCGCCCCCCGCGTCCCCCGGGCCCGCCGGGCCCGCCGCGGCCGGGACCCCGGGCCCCGAGAAGAAGCTGCGGATCGGCGGCGTCACCCGCGACGACGTCCTCACCGTGGCGGGTGCGGCGGTCGGCTCGCTCGCGCTGGACTGGGTGCTCTACGAGCGGGTGCTGCCGTTCAGCGGCGCCTTCGGCTTCCTGCTCTGCTGGTACCTGCTCTTCCTGGCCGGCTACTACCTGCTCGGCCGGCTCCAGTGGAACCCGATGATGGTGCGGGACCGGCTGGTCGCCGTGGTCGCCTGGAGCTCCGGGCTGCTGGTGGTCGCGCTGACCGCCGACCAGATCGGCTACGTCGCCAGCCGGGGCTGGGAGGCGGCCCAGCACCTCAACTTCTTCACCGAGTCGATGGAGCGCACCGGCCCGCTCGACCCGCTCACCTCCGGCGGCGCGCTCAACGCGATCGTCGGTTCGCTCGAACAGCTGGGCCTGGCCTCCCTGTTCGCCGTTCCGCTGGGCATCGCGGCGGCCGTCTTCATGTCCGAGGTCGGCGGCCGGGCGGCCCGCCCGGTGCGCACCCTGGTCGAGGCGATGACGGCGCTGCCGTCCATCGTGGCCGGCCTGTTCGTCTACGGCATCGTGATCCTCACCTTCGGCTTCGAGAAGAGCGGCTTCGCGGCCTCGCTCGCGCTCACCGTGATGATGATGCCGATCGTCACCCGGGCCGCCGAGGTGGTCATCCGGCTGGTGCCCGGCACCCTGCGGGAGGCCTCCTACGCGCTCGGCGGCAGCCAGTGGCGCACGGTGTGGAACGTGGTGCTGCCGACCGCCCGGCCCGGTCTGGTGACCGCGGTGGTGCTCGGCATGGCGCGCGGCGTCGGCGAGACCTCGCCGGTGCTGCTCACCTCCGGTTTCACCCCGCGGTTCAACGCCAGCCCGTTCGACGCGCAGCAGGTGTCGCTGCCGCTGTACATCTGGAACTACGTCAAGCAGCCGTACGACGGGATGATCGCGCGCGGCTTCGCGGCCGGCCTGACCCTGATGGCCGTGGTGCTGATCCTCTTCGTCACCGCGCGCATGCTCGGCGGCCGCCGTCCCGGGCAGCTGACCCGGGCCCAGAAGCGCCGGATCAACCGGGAGGCCCGCCGCCAGGAGGCGGCCGCCCTCGGTGGCATCGCCCGTCCGTACGCCCTCCACTCGCAGGCGAAGCACTGATGTCCAGACCAACCACCCTCCGTACCAGAGGAGTTCACATGTCCAGGGGCCTCAGTCGCTCCGTGGCCCGGCTGCTGGCGGGGACGATGTCCCTGATGCTCGCGGCGGCCTCCCCGCTGCTGGGGCAGTCCCCGGCGTTCGCGGCCTCCGTCTCGCTGAGCGCGGACGGCTCCAGTTGGGCCGGTCCTGCCATCGACCAGTGGCGGCAGGACGTCTCCCCGCAGGGCATCCAGATCAACTTCAGCCCGGTCGGCTCCGCGGCCGGCCGCACCGCCTGGTCGAACGGGCAGGACGACTTCACGGCCTCGGACGTGCCGTTCCGCTCGGGGCAGGACAGCGGGGTGGGGCAGGGCGGCCAGGCGTCCGGGACCGGAAGCGCGGAGAAGCCGACCTGGGGCTTCTCCTACGTCCCGATCACCGCGGGCGGCACCACCTTCATGTACAACCTGGTGGTCGGCGGCAAGCAGGTCCGCGACCTGCGGCTCTCCCCGCAGACCGTCGTGGACATCTTCACCAACAAGATCACCAACTGGAACGACCCGAAGATCACCAACGACTACGGCAAGCCGCTGCCCAGCCTGCCGATCACCCCGGTGGTCCGCTCCGACGGCTCCGGCGCCACCGCGCAGTTCACCCGCTGGATGGAGCACACCCACAAGGACCAGTGGGACGCCTACTGCAAGTCCGTCAACGGCGTGAGCTGCGGTGACTACACCGAGTTCTTCCCGCCCTCCGGCCGGATGACCGCGCAGAACGGCTCCGACGTCGTGGCCGGCTACATCAAGTCCCCGACCAACGTCGGCACCATCGGCTACGACGAGTACGCCTTCGCCAAGCGCAGCAACTGGCCGGTCGTGAAGGTGCTCAACCAGGCCGGCTACTACGCGCTGCCGACCGCCTCCAACGTCGCCGTCGCGCTCACCGCCGCCAAGATCCGCGGCGTGGACGACGGCACCCCCGCGAACGACCCGAACTACCTGCAGCAGAACCTCGACGGCGTCTACACCATGGACGACCCGCGCGCCTACCCGATCTCCAGCTACAGCTACCTGATCGTGCCGCGCGCCGGAGCCTCGGCGCCCCCGCCGCCGCGCTTCAACAACGACAAGGGCTCCGCGCTCAGCCGCTTCCTCTCCTACGTGCTGTGCGAGGGCCAGGGCAAGGCGGACGACCTCGGCTACTCGCCGATCCCGCGCGGCCTGGTCAAGGGCGGTCTGCTGCAGACCAGGAACATCCCCGGCAACGCCAGCCCGGTCGACCCCGACACCCTCGCCAACTGCGCCAACCCGACCTTCAACTCGGCCGGGGAGCTGACCGTCCTCAAGAACGCCCCGATGCCGAGCCCCTGCGACAAGGCGGGCAGCCCGCTGGACTGCACCGTGAAGGACGGCCAGCCCGTCAAGACCGGCTCCGGCTCGGGCGGTTCCGGCGGCGCGGCCGGCGGCTCCGGCGGTGCGGCGGGCGGCTCCGGCGGCACCGGCGGGTCCGGTGGCACCGGGGGCACCGGTACCGGCGGTGCGGCGGGCGGTACCGGCGGCGCGGGTACGGCCGGCGGTGCCGGCGACCCGAACGCCGCCGGAGCGGCCGGCGGCGACCCGAACGCGCCCGGCGCCGGTGACGGCACCGAGGACGTGATCGACCCGCAGACCGGCCAGGTGGTCGCCCGCGGCCGCGGCGGCGCCGCCACCGAGGTGGCCGCCAACGTGGTCGAGATCAGCGGCAAGCCCGAGGACTGGATGCTGTCCTCCCTCACCGCGCTGGAACTGCTCGCCGTGGTGCTCGTCCCGCCGCTGCTCGGCCGCCGTCTGCTGCGCCGCCGCAACGGCTCGGGCGGCACCTCGTGACGGCCCCGGTGCTGGAGAAGCCGGTCGAGCGGAGCGCCCCGGCGCAGCCGGCCGCCCCCGCCGCCCCCGCCGCGTCCGACGCCCCGGTCCGGC
This sequence comes from Kitasatospora sp. NPDC001261, assembly GCF_042896795.1. Lineage (NCBI taxonomy): Bacteria > Bacillati > Actinomycetota > Actinomycetes > Kitasatosporales > Streptomycetaceae > Kitasatospora > Kitasatospora sp. NPDC001261. Next base: position 14,491 of record NZ_JBIAXP010000048.1, on the reverse strand, counting down.
CCACCGTCTCCCCCGGGCGGCGGCGGTTCCTCCAGGGCGCCTGGGCGGTCAGCCTCGCGGCCGCGCTGGTGCTCGGCTTCGTCGGGTACCTGTTCACGCTGTCGCACGTCCAGCAGCGGCACTACCAGTCCACCGGGTACAAGACCTTCCGCGACCAGCTGGCCCGGGCGGTCGCCCCGACCGGCGCGGCCGCCGACGGCGACCCGGTGGCGCTGCTGGACATCCCGGCGATCGGCCTGCACCAGGCCGTGGTCGTCGAGGGCACCACCGGCCGGGACCTGATGCGCGGCCCCGGCCACCGCCGGGACACCGCGCTGCCCGGCCAGCGCGGGGTCACCGTGCTCTTCGGCCGCGGCGCCACCTTCGGCGCGCCGTTCGCCGACCTGTCCAAGCTGCGGGTCGGCGACAAGATCGAGACCACCACCGGCCAGGGCAAGTTCAGCTACACCGTCAACGTGTACGGCGACGGCGACCACCCGATCGTCGACCCGGCGGCCGGCAACCGGATGGTGCTGGTCACCGGCGACTCCGACTGGATCCCCGGCTCCACCGTGCTGATCGGCGCCCGGCTGGACGGCGACCCGGAGCAGAACCCCGGCCGCCGGCCCGCGACCGTCCCGTACGACAAGGCGCTGGCCGCGGACAAGGGCGCGCTGGCCACCCTCCAGCTCTGGTCGCTCGGCCTGCTCGGCGCGGTGGCCGGCGCCCTGGTGCTGGCCCGGTACTGGCGGCGCTCGGCCGCCTACCTGAGCCTCGCGCCGGTGGTCGGCGCGCTGCTCTGGGCGGTCTACGAGAACGCCGCCGCCCTGCTGCCCAACCTCTACTGACGCGCGCCCGGAGGACCGTTCCGATGACCGACGCACCACTGACCGACACCCCGCAGGCCGAGTTCTCACCGACCGACCCGGTCGCCGACACCATCACCCTCCCCCCGGTCGCCCCCGACCCGTACGCGGACCAGCCGTACGGGCAGGACGCGGACGGCCACCCCGACGGCGGGCCGCTCGCCGGGCTGGAGACCCGGGAGGTCTCCGCCTGGTTCGGCAGCCGCAAGGTGCTGGAGCGGGTCTCGCTGGCGATGCCGGCCGGCGAGGTCACCGCGCTGATCGGCCCGTCCGGCTGCGGCAAGTCCACCTACCTGCGGATCCTCAACCGGATGCACGAGATGGTGCGCGGCGCCGCCCTCGCCGGCGAGGTGCTGCTGGACGGCGACGACGTCTACCGGCCCGGCCGCCGGCCCGCCGAGGTGCGGCGCCGGATCGGCATGGTGTTCCAGCGGCCCAACCCGTTCCCGGCGATGTCCATCCAGGACAACGTCTCCAGCGGGCTCAAGCTGGCCGGGATCAAGGTCTCCAAGGAGGAGCGCCAGCACCTGGTGGAGACCAGCCTGCGCCGGGCCGGGCTCTGGGACGAGGTGTCCACCCGGCTGCACACCCCGGGCGGGGCGCTCTCCGGCGGCCAGCAGCAACGCCTGTGCATCGCACGGTCGTTGGCCGTCTCGCCGGACATCCTGCTGATGGACGAGCCGTGCTCCGCGCTCGACCCGACCTCCACCCGCCGGGTCGAGGAGACCATCGCCGAACTGCGCGGGCGGCTCACCATCGTGATCGTCACCCACAACATGCAGCAGGCCCAGCGCGTCTCGCAGACCTGCGCGTTCTTCCTGGCCACCCACGACACCCCGGGGCGGATCGTCGAGGCCGGGCCGACCGGGCAGATCTTCGGCAGCCCGCGCGACCAGCGGACCTCGGACTACGTCAACGGCCGCTTCGGCTAGGGCCTGTCCTCGGCCACCGACCGGCTGGAGGAGCCCCGGGTTCAGCCGAGCCCGAGCAGCTCCTCCAGCACCGCCGCGACGCCGTCCTGCTCGTTGCTCACGGTGTGCAGCGGCACCGCCGCCAGCACCTGCGGGTGCGCGTTGGCGACGGCGTACGCGGTGCCGGCCCAGGCCAGCATCTCCAGGTCGTTCGGCATGTCGCCGAAGGCCACCACCTCGCTCCGGTCGATCCCGTGCCCGGCGCACCAGCGGGCCAGCGTGCTGGCCTTGGTGACGCCGGGCGCGCTGATCTCCAGCAGCGGGATCGACGCGGAGCGGGTGATCTCGGCCAGGTGCCCGGCCGCCGCCCTGGCCTCGGCGAGGAACTTGTCCGGGTCGAGGTCCGGGTGCTTGGCCAGCAGCTTGAACAGGCCGCGGACCGACCCGCCGGCCCCCAGCAGCTCCTCCGCCGGGCCGACCTCGTGCTCCATCTCGTCGCCCCACATCGGCACCGCGTAGCCGGCCTCGCGGGCCCAGCCGCCCGGGTACTCGAAGGCGAACGCGGTGCCGGGCAGCGCGGCCCGCAGCGTCTCGACCACCGCCAGGGTGGTCTCCACCGGCAGCGGGAAGGTCTCCAGCAGCTCGCCGCGCCGCACGTCCACCACCGCGCCGCCGTTGGAGCAGATCGCCACCCCGTGGCCGCCGATGTGCGGGCTCACCTGCCGCATCCAGCGCGGCGGCCGCCCGGTCACGAACACCACCCGCACCCCGGCCGCCTCGGCCGCCGCCAGCGCCGCGGCGGTGCGGTCGGTGACGGTGCCGCCGGAGCAGAGCAGGGTGCCGTCCAGGTCGGTGGCGATGAGGCGGGGCGCGGTGCGGGATTCGGTCACCGGTCCATCTTCGCCCATCGGCGCGGCCGGGGCACCGGCCCGGGTCCGCGGCCTCCGGACGCCCCCGCAGTGATCAAGCCCTTCATGCGCCGTTTCCGGCCGATCCGCCCGTACCCGGGGTGTTCGGCCGACCACGGCGGGCATGACTGCCCACGGCAACCCCGTCGGCAGGAAGAGCCATGCCCACACGCCAGCTCCGTGACCAGCCGCCCCCGCCCGCCCGTCCCGACACCCGCGACCCGCAGGCCACCGAAGCGCCGCGGGCACCCGAAGCCTCGCGCGACCCGGTCCTGCTCGGCGACGTCCTCTTCCACACCCTCGCCGACCTCGCCCGCCGCACCTCCGCCCCGTCCCTCCCCGCCCAGCGCACCCGCCCGCACCCGTGACCGCGCCGCGCGGACGTAGGGTCGGGGGCATGCGACTGAGCACCGTGATCCTCCCCGTCCACCGGTGGAGCGAGGGGCAGAAGACCTGGCGGCGGGCCGAGGAACTCGGCTTCCACACCGCGTACACCTACGACCACCTCTCCTGGCGGTCCTTCCAGGACGAGCCCTGGTTCGGCTCGCTGCCGACGCTGACGGCGGCCGCCTGCGCCACCGAGCGGCTGCGCCTCGGCACGCTGGTCACCTCGCCGAACTTCCGGCACCCGGTGACGCTGGCGAAGGAGCTGATCACGCTGGACGACGTGTCCGGCGGGCGGGTCACGCTGGGCATCGGGGCCGGCGGGACGGGCTTCGACGCGACGGCGCTGGGCCAGGAGGCCTGGTCGCCGAAGGAGCGGGCGGACCGGTTCGGGGAGTTCGTGCCGCTGCTGGACGAGCTGCTGACCAACGACGCCACCACCCGCGAGGGGACGTACTACTCGGCGGTCGAGGCGCGGAACATCCCGGGCTGCGTGCAGGCCCCGCGGGTGCCGTTCTACGTGGCCGCCGCCGGCCCGCGCGGGATGCGGCTGGCCGCCGAGCACGGGCAGGGCTGGGTGACGTACGGCGACCCGAAGGGCCCGGCGGACGTGCCGGTGGCGGAGGCGCCCGGCGTGGTCGCCGCGCAGATCGGGAAGCTGACGGCGGCCTGCGAGGCCGTCGGGCGGGACGCCGGGACGCTGGAGAAGGTGCTGCTCCAGGGGTCGACGGCGGAGAAGCCGCTGCAGTCGGTGGACGCCTTCGTCGACTGGGCGGGCACCTACCGGGAGGTGGGCATCACCGAGTTGGTGATCCACTGGCCGATCCCCGACTCGATCTTCGAGAACGACCTCACCGTGTTCGAACGGATCGCCACCGAGGGCCTCGCCCAGCTGGGCTGAGGCCGCGGGCCCACGGAGCCGGAGCACCCCCCCGGGGAGCTCCGGCTCCGTCGTGTCGTCGGCTGGCGCTAGGATCTGGCCGATTTCCCGGGGGATGGTTCTGGAGTCCGTGATTCCGCATGCCCCGGCCGCGTGTGTCGAGTCCGAGACGAAGGACAGCATGACCAGAGACATATCCCGAGGCGCTCGGCTGCGCAGGGCCACCGCGGTGGCCCTGACGGCGGTGACCGGCCTCGCGGCGGCGGGCCTCGCCGCCCCGGCGGCCTCGGCCGACGCGGGCCCGGTCCACAGCGTGATCTCCACCGGTGCGGTGTGGACCGCCGACACCCGCGTCTACCTCCAGCCCGACGGCGGGGACCGGACGTTCTGGTTCTTCGTCAAGGGGACGGGGATGACCGGCGGGAACAGCGTCACCTTCACCTCCTCGACGGACCCCTCGCAGACCGTGAAGGCGAGCTTCGGCGGCGACGGGCAGGGCGCGCCCTGCTGGACGCCCCAGGGGTCGCCGAACAGCAACTGCCGGGTGACGGTGCACTTCCCGGGCGGCAGCGCGCTCGGCCACTGGGAGATGACCCAGGTGGAGCTGGCCCAGCCCGACGGCTCGGTGTACCGGCAGCCGGTGACGTCCGCCATCGGGACCCAGCTGAAGGTGCCGTCGGTGGAGCTGACGGCCGGCGCCAACCCGATCCAGGCCTCCGGGTTCACGCTGGGCGCCACCACGGCGGACAACCGGGCCCAGGCCCAGACCGTGACGATGTCGATGAAGGCCACCGACACCGCCGGCCGGATCACCCAGGTCGGCCCCGAGCTGACCGGGGACTGCTGGGGCAACGTCGGCGACCTCTCCTGGTCGGGCGACACGGTCACCATGAAGATCACGGTGCCGACCAGCGCCACGACCCCGTGCGTGGTCACCTCCGTCCGGGTGACCGACGACAGCCAGCGGAACTTCGAGGCCAAGGCCCCGGCCGGGCTGGTCATCACCCCGCTGCAAACCCCGGCCACCGCCCTGACGATCGGTGACGTGTCCTTCCAGCGCCGGCTGTCGCCGGACGGGGGCACCGTGCCGGTCTCCTTCCCGGTCTCCGACACGGTCCCGATCTCCCAGGTCGCGGTGACGGCCCACGGCCCGGTCGCCCCGGGCTGCGCGCCGACCGCCTCGACCACCGTCCCGCCCGGCACCCTCACGACGAACGTCTCGCTGTACCTGCCGTTCGCCGCGGCCGGGACGACCCCGGACGGCTCGAAGCCGACGGGCTGCCAGCCCGGCCTGTACGCGCTGGAGATCGCCGTCACCGACGCGAACGGCACCCACAGCTACGGCGCGGTCGGCACCCCGCTGGCCAAGCCGCTGGACATCTCGGTGGGCAGCGCGGGCACCTACGTGGCGATGGCGCCGCAGCGCCTGCTGGACACCCGGACCACCGGGACGCTCCGGGGCCGCGGCGTCGCCCCGCTGAAGGTCGCGGGCACCGCGGGCATCCCGGCCGACGCCGTCGCCGTGGTCATGAACGTCACCGCGACCAACGCCAAGGACACCGGGTTCGTCACCGTCTACCCGGCCGGCGGGTCCGCCCCCGTCACCTCCAACCTGAACCACACCGCGGGGCAGACCGTCCCCAACGCGGTGACGGTCCAGCTCGGGGCCGGCGGCGCCGTCGAGCTGCTCAACGGCTCGGACGGCGACCTCGACCTGATCGCCGACGTCACCGGCTACTACGTCCCGGACACCACGGGCTCCGTCTACACCGGCTTCACCCCCAAGCGGGTGCTGGACACCCGGCCCACCCACGTGCCGTCCCGCGGCACGGTCACGGTGAACCTGTGCAACCAGGCCCGGATCCCGTACAACGCGACGGCGGCCGCGCTCAACGTGACCGTCACCGACCCCAAGGACGTCGGCTTCCTGACGGTCTACCCGCACGGCCAGGCGCTGCCGAACGCGTCGACCCTCAACTTCACACCCGGGCAGACGATCTCCAACATGGCGGTCGCCCGGCTCGGCGACGGCTGCCTGGTGGACGTCTTCAGCTCGGCCTTCGCGCCGGTCGACATCGTGGTCGACACCTCGGGCTACTTCGTCCCGGACGACAGCGGCCAGACCACCGACGGCGTGCTGGTCACCGGCACCCCCGTGCGGCAGTACGACAGCCGCCAGGGCGGTGGCCCGGTCCCCGGCGGCAGCTCCCTGCTCGGCTGGGGCCTGAAGCCGCGCGACTGGGGCATCGGCTCGCTGCTGCTCAACGTGACGGTCACCAACCCGACCGCGGACAGCTTCGTCACCGTCTACCCGGACGGCGGGCCGGCGGACTCGGCCCCGACCGGCGCCGGGCTGCCGGACGCCTCGAACCTGAACTTCACCGCGGGCCAGACCATCCCCAACATGGTCAACGCCTCGGTCGGGGCCAACGGGTACGTGGACTTCTTCAACCACGTCGGCAGCACCGACCTGGTGGTCGACATGTTCGGGTACTACACCACGGGCGTCGGCGCGAAGTCGGCCGCGGCCACCGCCAGGTCGGCCGCCGTCGCGCCGTCCGCCGCGGCACCCGGGACGGTCGCGCTGCCGGAGGCGAACCCGCTGCGGCTGCCGGTCGCGGCCGCGCGGACGGCGGCGGGCCGCCCCTGATCCACCGCCCGCCCCGGGCGACCTGACGGACTGACGGGTGCCGCTCCTCCGGGGAGTGGCACCCGTCGCCGTCGCGGCGGCCGAAGGGGGCCCGGCGCCGGGCGGCTCACACCACGTCGAGCCGCTCGGCGCCGCCCGCGCAGCCGAGCTGCTGCCCGGCGGCGCGCTCGGCGAAGCCGCGGGCGGCCTCGCCCATCCGCTTGCGGCCGGGCCCGTCCGGGAGGAGCTTCCCGTCCTTGCCGGTGAGCCTGAGGACGGCGCGGTAGCCGGTGCGCCGGCCGTCCACGGTGCACTCGAAGCCCACCGCGCCGAGGCTGTCGCCGCCGGAGAGCACGCCGCCGAACGACGCCTCGGCGGTCAGCAGCCGGCCGTCCCCGCCGTTGACCGAGCAGCGCACGGAGGCCGGGGCGTCGGGGGTCGCCGCCCGGTAGGCCGTCTCCACGAAGACCCGGGGGGCGCCGCCGAGCAGCCCGGTGACGGCCGGGTCGTCGAGCAGGCCGCGGCACTCGCCGTGCGACAGGGCGACGGCCGGCGGCCGGTAGGCGGTGTGGTCGAGGTACAGGTGCCAGCCGAGCAGGCCGCCGCCGAGCAGCAGCGCGGACCCGCCCGCGATCAGGGCCCGGGGGTGCTTCACCGGCAGAGCTCCTTCGTCTTCGCCGCCAGCGCGGCGCGGGTGACCTCTTCGAGCGCCTGTCGGCCGTCCGCCCCGTCGGCGCGGGCCGCCTCCCCGGCGGTGACCCGCACCTCGATGTAGCCGCTGGGCCCGGTCACGCAGTACTGGGCCGCGGTGGCGCCGCCCGGCCAGGCCGCGGACAGGCCGGGCAGGTCGAGCGGGCGGGCGTCCGGGCGGGTGGCCTCCGCGGCGGCCAGGGAGAGTTCCCCCTCGCGCCGGACGGCGGTGAGGGTGAGCACGGCGCGGCCGTCGATCCGGACGGCGCAGCTCTGCTGGTCGGTGTCGCGGACGCCGGAGCTGGTCCGCTCCTCGGAGTCCTGGTCACCGGGTGGCAGCAGCCGTCCTAGCGGGGTGTCGGCGCCGGTGGGCAGGCGGCAGAGGTGGGCGGACCGGCCGGGGGGCTCGGACGGGCGGTGGCCCTGCCAGTCCCGGTAGCCGACGAACCCGGCGGCGGCCACCGCCACGACCAGCACGGCGGGCAGCAGCAGCGGGTCGTGCAGCCGCCCGGCCCAGCGGCCCGCGAGGAGCCGGGCCCAGCGGGCCGCGGGCCCGGCGCCGGACCCGCTCACGCGTCGCCCTTCGCGTTGGTGGACGAGTTGTTCGCCGTCCCGCGCGACATGCCCTGGAGCGCGCTGTCGCGGGCGCTGTTGGCGAGCCGGTCGATGTCCTGGCGGGCGATCCCGGTGCCGCTGCCGGCGTCCCGGACCGCCTGGTCGGCCCCCCGCGCCACCCGGCCCTCGGCCTCGGCGGTGTGGTTGCGGCTCTCCTGGCGCCCGTCCTCGGTGGTGTCCTTCTTGTTGGCCTCGATGACGCTGTCGGCGATCGAGTCGACGATCTGGTCCGCGATCTCGCCGCCGAGCGGGATCTTCTCGGTCACGCTGCCGATGACGGCGTTGAAGGCGTCCTTGCCGTAGCCGACGTTCTTCTCCAGCGCGTCGTTGAACTCCTTGTCGGAGGCGGCGTGTTCGTTGTGCACCTCGTCGATGCGGGCCTGGTTGAGGTAGCCGCTGACGACGCCGCCGGACTCGGCGTTGTGCTTGATGTCCGACTCCAGCCGGGCGAAGTCGCTCTGCCCGCTGTCCAGGTGGCCGCGGATGAGGGCGGTGGTGTACGCCTGGTTGGCGTTGGTCACCGCGCCGTAGGCGTCCGGGTCGCGGCCGAGGGCGTCGAGCAGCCCGGCCACGGAGGAGGCGTCGAGGGAGGCCGGGGAGCCGTTGACCGGCAGGTCGGTGCCGTGGGAGAGCGAGTTCTGCACGTCGCCGATGTACTCGGCGGTCATGTGCCCGAGGCTGCCCCGCATGGCGGCGAGCTTGCCGTCGCCCTTGATGTCGTCCAGTGCCCCGTCGTCGCCGTGCCGGCCGAAGGTGTCCACGACCCGCTTCATCAGGTCGGCCTGCTCGGTGGTGTGCCGGTCCGGGGGGACGGGGCCCGGCTCGTCGTACGGGTGGCCGGTGGTGGCGGCCTCCAGGGCGCGGCCGAAGGCGGCCGGACCGGCCTGCTTGCTCGCGTCCCACACCTTGGAGTCCCGGGAGGTGGTGTCCGGGATCCAGTCCTTGTCGTGGGAGTAGTAGGAGAAGTAGTCCGAGGGCTTCGGCTTGCCGCCCTGGTTGACCGTGCCGTCCTGGTTGTAGGCGGTCGGCTGCTCGGTGAAGAACCTGTTGGCCGCGTCCGGGCTGTGCGCGAGCGCCTCCAGGATGGCCGTGGTGGGGCGGAAGCCGGAGCCCGCCTCGTCGCCGCCGGTCAGGTTGAAGCCCTGGATCCTGGAGCCGGGCATCGGGGCCGGCCAGTACCGGTCCTGGGTGTCGAGCTGGGTGACGTGCTCGGCGATCGGGTTGATGAAGTGGGCGTCGTAGTTCCCGTTCATCAGGATGCCGGAGAGCACCTGGTAGCCGTACGGCACGTAGTCCAGGCCGGAGGCCCGGTACGGCTTGTCCCAGACCGGCTGGGAGCCGGCCTTGCGCAGCGCGGCGGCCCACTCGTCGGACAGGTGCGGCTCGTTGGTGGTGCGGGTGGCGGTGGCCAGGCCGAGTCCGAGGTTCTTCTGGAGGTCCTGGTAGGCCTTCCAGCGCGGGTCCTTGTCGTCACGGGGGTGCGCCGGGTCGCCGACCATGCTGTTCCAGGACTTGATCAGGCCGTCCGGGCCGAGGTCCTGGTAGAACGTGGTGGCGAACTTCGGGTCGTTGCCGTGCGAGGCCAACAGCGAGTTCAGCTCGGTGAGTTCGGGCTCGGTGATGTCCCCGCCCCGGGCCGCGAGCTGGGCGGCGCGCCGGCCGTCGGCCTCCGGGCCGCCGCCGATGGCCTTGCCGTTGAAGGACTTCTGACCGTCCGTCATGCTGTCGGAGCGCAGCGCCCAGGCGATCCGCTCGTCGGCGGCGGTGGCCTCGGCGACGGCGGAGTCGATCGCCTTGCGGGCGGCCTCCGCCTTGTCGCCCCACTCCTTCTGGTAGTCCCGGAGGGCCTCGTAGTCGTGCCGGGTGGCGTTGTCGGCCGGGGGCCAGCTCACGGTGCCGTTCTCGGTGACGGTCAGCCCGGCCGTCCGGGCGTCGGCGACCGCCTTGTCCAGCTTGGTCTTCGCGGCCTTGAACTCGGTGGACGCCTCGGTGAAGATCGAGGCGAAGGCGTTGGCCTCGGTGACGGCGGCGGTCAGCTGCTCGTTGGTGCGCTGGAGGCCGGGGCGGGCCTGGTCGGCGGCGGGGCCGCTCCAGCAGGCGGAGTCGACCTGGGCGATCACCGTGGTGTCCCAGTCGCCGTCCATCGCGTGGAGCTTCTGGGCGACGGTGGTCCAGGCGGTGGCGGCGGTGTCCAGGACGCCGAAGTCGGCGGTGCTGAGCTCGTGGAAGTCGACCATCTCGGTGGTCCTCTCAGTTGCCGAGGTCGTGCTGGACGGCCGACTCGTTCTGCCGGTAGTTGGCGGCGGTGGCGCGCAGCGCCTGGGTGGTCTGCCCGATGGTGCCGCCGAGGGCGGCGACGCACTGGTCCCAGGTGCCGGCGGCGCCCGCCGCGGCCTTGCCGGTGCTCCAATTGGCCAGCGAGGTGGACACCTTGGCGGTGGCCTCGTCGGCGCCCCGGCCCTCGGTGTTGAGGCGGGCGTGGATCTGGTCGGAGTTGTTCCCCGCGGTGGTGAGCGCGTTGGTGTCGGCGCTGAAGCCGCCCCCGCCTCCGCCCCCGCCCCCGCCCCCGCCGCCGGACGCCGAGGCCGAGTTGAGCTGTGTGCGGGCCGCTTCCCGGGCGCGGGCCGAGTCGGTCAGGTTCCCGTCCGCGTCGTAGGCCCAAGGGTTCATCATCCGGTCGAACGCGGTCGCCCGATCAGACATGTCGATCGTCCCCCTCCGTGCCGGGGCGCTGCTCCGGCACCCCCGTTGGCAAAGAGTCAGGCAAGTGTGTAAAGAGATCCGACAAAGGGTACAGGTGGATTCCGCTTTTTCTAACCCCTAGGGGTGAGGGGCTCCGACGTCATACCGCAGCAGCAGACGGCCTCGTCATTCCAGCTCATGACCCGTACCGCACAAGGCCGTTACGTTTGGTCCCGTGTCCACAGCTGTCATCAAGACGGACGGCCTCACCAAGAGGTATCCCCGTGTCACCGCGCTCGACCAGCTCACCGTCGAGGTGCGGCCGGGTGTGGTCGGTCTGGTCGGGGCCAACGGCGCGGGCAAGTCCACTCTCATCAAGATCCTGCTCGGGCTCGCCCCGGCGACCTCCGGCCGCGGCGAGGTCCTCGGCCTGGACGTCGCCACCCAGGGCTCCGAGATCCGCGCGCAGGTCGGCTACATGCCCGAGCACGACTGCCTGCCACCGGACGTCTCCGCGACGGAGTTCGTGGTGCACATGGCGCGGATGGCGGGCCTGCCCGCCACCGCCGCCCGTGAGCGCACCGCGGACACCCTGCGGCACGTCGGCCTGTACGAGGAGCGGTACCGCCCGATGGGCGGCTACTCGACCGGCATGAAGCAGCGGGTCAAACTCGCCCAGGCGCTGGTGCACGACCCGAAACTGGTGCTGCTGGACGAGCCGACCAACGGCCTCGACCCGGCCGGCCGGGACGAGATGCTGGCGCTGATCCGCCGGGTGCACACCGACTTCGGCATCTCGGTGCTGGTCACCACCCACCTGCTCGGCGAGCTGGAGCGGACCTGCGACCACCTGGTCGTGATCGACGGCGGCAAGCTGCTGCGCTCCTCCTCCACCGCCTCCTTCACCGAGGCGACGGCCGTCCTCGCGGTCGAGGTCGGCGACTTCCCGGAGGACCACGGCCGCGAGCCGGGTCCGGCGGTCCGCGAGCGGCTCGCCGCGGCCGGACTGTCCGTCCAGCCCGAGGGCTCGCACCTGCTGCTGGTCCGGCTGGCCGACGAGTCGACGTACGACACCATCCGCGACGCCGTCGCCGGACTCGGCCTCGGCCTGGTCCGGCTGGAGCAGCGCCGGCACCGGGTCGCCGAGCTCTTCACCGACGCCCAGGACACCGAGCAGAGCAAGGGAGGGACGAACGATGCCGCTGCCTCCTGAGACCAGGTCCGCCGACACCGGCGTCATCCACGACATCGGCTACCGCGGCTACACCGGCCCCCGGCTCGGCCGCACCTACGCCACCCGCGCGCTCTTCACCCAGAGCCTGCGCGCCGCGTACGGCCTCGGCCGCTCCGGCAAGTCCAAGGTGCTGCCGATGCTGGTGCTGGGCGTGATCACCGTGCCCGCGCTGATCTTCGTGGCGGTCTCGGTCGTGATGAAGCGCGACGAGCTGCCGGTCGAGTACGCGGGCTACCTCTCCATCTTCAGCCTGGTGATCTCGGTCTTCCTCGCCTCCCAGGCGCCGGTCCTGCTCTCCCGGGACCTGCGCTACCAGACCGTCCCGCTGTACTTCTCCCGCCCGATCACCCGCACCGACTACGTCCGGGCCAAGTTCGGCGCCATGGTCTGCGCCCAACTGCTGCTGATGGCATCCCCGTTGCTGGTGCTGTACATCGGCGCGCTGCTCGCCGGGATGGACTTCGGGCACAACACCGCGCACTTCCTGTACGGCCTGGTCGCGGCCGTGCTGTACGCCCTGGTGCCGACCTCGGTGGCCGTGGTGATCGCGGCCGCCACCCCGCGCCGCGGCTTCGGCGTGGCCGCCATCATGGGCTACCTGGCGGTCAGCGCCGCGCTGGGAGCGGCCGCGGTCGGGATCAGCAACCGCAGCACGACCGGCTCCGACGCCCCGCAGTGGATGTCGCTGATCTCGCCCACCGACCTGGTGGAGTCCCTGGTCAACGAGCTGTTCGGGCTCGGCGACGGCTTCGACCGCCGGCACGCCCCGGGCGGCCTCGGTCTGGCGGTGTTCGCGCTCGTCGCGGTGGCCATGGTGGTCGGCTCGTACCGGCTGCTGCTGCGCCGCTACCGGAACGTCTGAGAGGGCGGCATGGCCACCATCAGCATCGACAAGGTCTCCCGCTGGTTCGGGAACGTGGTCGCGGTCAACGACATCACCATGACCATCGGCCCCGGCATCACCGGCCTGCTCGGTCCCAACGGGGCGGGCAAGTCCACCCTCATCCACATGATGAGCGGCTTCCTGGCCCCCTCCAGCGGCTCCGTCACCCTGGACGGCGCGCCGATCTGGCGCAACCAGCAGGTGTACAAGCAGATCGGCCTGGTGCCCGAGCGGGAGTCGATGTACGACTACCTGACCGGCTGGGAGTTCGTCCTCGCCAACGCCGAACTGCACGGCCTGCCCCAGCCGGGCGCCGCCGCCCGCCGGGCGCTGGACCTGGTGGAGATGGACTACGCCAAGGACCGCCGCACCGGCACCTACTCCAAGGGCATGAAGCAGCGGGTCAAGATGGCCTCGGCGCTGGTCCACGACCCGTCCGTCCTGCTGCTCGACGAGCCCTTCAACGGTATGGACCCGCGCCAGCGGCTCCAGCTGATGGACCTGCTGCGCCGCTTCGGCGCCGACGGCCGGACGGTGCTGTTCTCCTCCCACATCCTGGAGGAGGTCGAGCAGCTGGCCCGGCACATCGAGGTGGTGGTCGCCGGACGGCACGCCGCCTCGGGCGACTTCCGCAAGATCCGCCGGCTGATGACCGACCGCCCGCACCGCTACCTGGTCCGCTCCAGCGACGACCGCCGGCTCGCCGCCGCGCTGATCGCCGACGGCTCGACCAGCGGCATCGAGGTGGACGAACGGGAGCGGGCGCTGCGGATCGAAGCGGTGAACTTCCAGGGCTTCACCACCCTGCTGCCCAGGGTCGCCCGGGAGGCCGGCATCCGGCTGTACACCGTCTCCCCGGCGGACGAATCGCTGGAGAGCGTCTTCTCCTACCTGGTCTCCGCGTGAGCGCCGTCGGCAGGACCACTGTCGGCGGGACCGCTGCCGCCAGGACCGTTGTTGCCCAGGAAGGGGCCGACCGACCATGAACCCCACCGTCGCCAGGCTGACCCTGCGCGGGCTGCTGGGGCGCCGCCGCGGCCTGCTGCTGCTGGTGGCCCCCGCCCTGCTGCTGGTCGTCGCGGCCGTCGCGAGCGTGTCCAGCGCCGACCCGCACGACATGGCCAACAACATCCTCGGCGCCCTCGGCCTCGGCACCCTGATCCCGATCCTCGGACTGGTGGTCGGCACCGGGGTGATCGCCAACGAGATCGACGACGGCTCGATCGTCTACCTGCTCGCCAAGCCGCTGCCCCGGTGGCGGATCGTGACCACCAAGCTGGTCGTCGCGATCGGCGTCACCTGGCTGTTCTCGGTCGTCCCGACGCTGCTGGCCGGGCTGCTGCTGGTCGGCACCCAGGACGGCGTGGCGCTCGGCTACACCGTGGCCGTGCTGGTCGCCGGGGCCGCGTACAGCGCGCTGTTCCTGCTGCTCGGCGTGGTCACCCGGCACGCGGTCGTGGCCGGTCTGGCGTACGCCCTGATCTGGGAGTCGACGGTCGGCAACTTCGTCGAGGGCGCCCGGACGCTGAGCATCCAGCAGTGGGGCCGCTCGGTGGCCGAGGCGGTCGCGGGACAGAACGCGATCAGCTCGGACGTCTCGCTCGGAGCGGCCGTGCCGCTGCTGCTGGTGGTCACCGTCGCGGCGACGGTGCTCGCCTCGGTGAAGCTGGCCGGGATGACCCTCGCCGGCGAGGAGTGAGCCCCGTACCGCGCAAGCGGTGAGCCCCGGACACCTGTGCTTGGGTTCTAACGGTCGTCGCAACACCTCAGCTCAAGGGGTGCGATGGACTTCGAGATCCGCGGGGAGCGGAAGCCGCAGGGGCGTAGGAA
>NZ_JBIAXP010000047.1:0-58465 GCF_042896795.1 Kitasatospora sp. NPDC001261 | reverse complement strand
TCATCCACTGCGCCAGCGGCCACCGCTCCTCCATCGCCGCCAGCCTGCTGCGCCACCACGGCCACCCCGACGTCTCCGACCTCCTCGGCGGCTACACCGCCTGGCACACCCTCACCCACCCCACCCAGGCCTGACCCCAGCCGACCCGGCCAACCCCGTCCGGGCCACGGGCAGGGAAGCGGGACGTGGCCGTGGTGGGGGCGGGGGAAGGTGGGTGTCGGTCACTGCTGCGGCAGCGCGAGCAGTCGGGCGTGCAGGCGTTGTGCATCCCGGCTGCTGCCGATGCTCCGGGCGTGGAGGGCGAGGGTGGCGCCGGCCCACACTTCGGCGTCGTCGGGGGTGTGCGGCTTGACGCGGGCGGCGCGGACTTCAGCCTCGCCCTGCTGGAGAACGGCCAGGTCTTCGCCTGGGGGCGCGGCATCAACGGCCAGCTCGGCACCGGCAACCGGGCCACCAGCTCGGTGCCGCGCCAAGTGACAGGCCTGGAGGTCGGCCTCGCCATCGCGGCCGGCGTGTACCACGCCCTCGCCCTGATGCCGGACGGCCATGGGCACCCGTGCGGCGCCGGGCGCCCGGCCGGCGCACTTCGTGCGGTCAGCCGGCGGCGCGCAGCCGGGCGAGGGTGGCGTCGATATCCAGGTGGTCGGTTTCCGATCCTGCGGGCACCAGGGTGAACGAGTCCGTGAGGAAGGCTGTCACGGCGTCCTCCGGGGCGCTGAGCACCGCCCGGCCGTCGGGGCCCTGCAGGGTGATGAGGACTTCGCCGACCGGTCCGGGGCTGATCTTGACGTCCCCGGTGCCGGTGGGGACGTGGCGCCCCTCGTTCAGTAGATCCCGGCTGAAGTACCAGCACACCTCGGCGTCGGAGCCGGTGCAGCCGCACGGGGTCAGCGGGAACACCAGGCATGCCGCATACGGAAGGGCCGTGTCGAAGCGGAGCTCCACGTCGACCGGGACGTCGGGCAGCGGGCTGTCGGGGAACGTGACGGGCATCGGGCGGACAGCGGACTTCTGCATCGGATCACCCTCCTGCGACGGCTGTGTGCGTCGGCCTCCGGTGGGCCGACGCATGCCAACGCGCCTACCCCAGCGCCCACGCGCCAGTCGGCAGGCTGGATATCTGCACAACTCCCTTGCTTTCGAGGAGTGTTGCATGTCGCAGCCACATGGGTGGAGCTCGGCAGGCCGGACAGGGACGAGCGCGCCGACGCCCTCTGCAACGTGATTCTCCGCCTGCCGGGAGCGCCAGGAGCGCACGGCCGGCGCGGACCACCGGCCTGTCCGGCAGGTATGCGTACCGGGCGGGGCAGGTCCTCCGGCGGACGGCTGCTCATCACGGACCTGTGGGAAACGACGGGCCAGAGCCGCCGTGCGGATCGTCTCCGACGATGCGTGGTGGCATGCTCGGATGATCGCGGCCCGTGTACGGAGGGAGTTTGCTGCGTCGCCACCGTCGTCCTCGGCGCCGTCGCCACCGGAGCCCTGATCGCGCCCGTGGCCTTCCACCGCTTCCTCACCGGCCACGGCATGAAACCCGAACTGGTCCACGTCGCCAGTCGCCTCATCGCCGTCGGACTCATCACCCTGGCCCTGACCATCGCCGCCGCGCTGCTGCTCCTGCTGCGCACCGCCACCGGCAACCCGGCCGCCGCCTGGGGCCTCAGCGCCGCCTGCCTGATCTGGTTCGCCACCAGCTGGCTCGTCCTGCCCCAGGTCGTGCTGCGTCGCACAGCCGCCGCGCGCCGGGCTGCCGTATCCGGGCTCGGTGCCCCCCGCGGCGGTGGCCGCCCCCCGCAGTGACAGCCCCTGCAATCCCGGCCTACCCGGGCCGCGGGTCCCGCCCGCCCGACGGCGTCACGCCGTCTCGCCCCCGCCCGGGTCGGCCAGGGCCCGCTGGGCGCGGGCCAGGGCGGGTCGCAGCAGCCGGCCGGTCCGGGCTCCCTGGGCGCGGAGCGCGGCGCGGGCGGCGTTCGCGCCGCAGGCGCCGTGCACGCCACCGCCCGGGTGGGCCGAGGCGGAGGCGAGGTAGAGGCGCTGGATGGGGGTCTCGGGCCGCCCCGTGCCGGGTAGCGGGCGGAGCAGCGCCTGTTGGTGGAGGGCCGCGGTGCCGCCGTTGATCGCCCCGCCGACCAGGTTCTGGTCCAGGTGTTCCAGCACCGGCGGGGTGAGTACGCGCCGGGCCTGGATCCGGCCGGTGAAGCCGGGGGCGAAGCGTTCGACCTGTGCTTCCATGCGGCGGGCGATGGCTTCGCTTTCCCTGTCGTCCCAGGACCCGGTGATGCCGTCGGGCCCGAGGTCGTCGGCGATGTGCTGGGGGACGTGGGTGTAGATCCAGGCCGATTCGGTGCCCGCGGGTGAGCGGGACGGATCGGCGGTGGTCATCTGGCCGAGCAGCCCGAAGGGGCGGGCCGGTAGACGGCCGGTGCTGACCTGGAGTGCGTAGTCGCTCAGTTCCGTCCAGTCGGCGCCGAGGTGGACGGTGCCGGCCCGGTGTGCCTGCTCGGCGGTCCAGGGGATCGGCGAGTCGAGGGCCCAGTCGACCTTGACGGTGGCGAAGTCCCACTGGAAGCGGCGTACGGCGTCGCGGAATCCGGGCGGCAGGTGTCCTTCCCGGACCAGGCGGCCGTACAGGTGCGGAGCGGGCACGTCGGCGAGCACGGCTCGGCGCGCGCGGACGTAGTCTCCCTGGGCGGTGCGGATGCCCAGCGCCCGGCCGGCGCGGACGACGACCTCGCTGACCGGGGCACCGCGGCGGATCGTTCCCCCGCGCGATTCCAGACGCCGCACCAGGGCGCCGCTGAGGGCGCTGGCTCCGCGGACCGGTACCGGCCAGCCGTACTGCTCGCCGAGCATCGCCATGAGCCAGCCGAAGGCGGCGCTGCCCGGCGATTCGGGCAGTAGATCGGCGTGCAGCGCGCAGCCGGCCAGCAGCAGCCCCGGGCCGTCCCGGTCGAACTCCTCCTCGGCCAGTCGCCGTACGGGCAGCGCCGCGAAGCGGGCCAGCCGCAGCAGGCCCGGCGCCCGGAAACGCGAGGCCAGCGCCAAGCCGGCGCGTACCGGCGGGAACGGCGCGAACATCGCCCCTACCAGGCACGGGTCCAGGTCCTGCCAGAGCTGTGACAGCCGTCGCCAGGCGAGCGCGTCCGGCCGGCCGAAGCTCCGCCCGATGTCGTCGATGTTCGTCTCCGGTCCGCGCCGCAGCAGGGCGCAGCGGCCGTCGGGCAGGGGATGGGCGAGCACGATCGGCGCGTGGCTCCAGGCGAGGCCGTGCTCTTCGAGGCGCAGGGCCGCGATCACCGGTGAGGCGGCGGCCAGCGGGTAGAACGAGCTGAACAGGTCGCTGACGTAGTCGGGGTGGACGCCGCGGTCGCTGCGGACAGCGCCGCCGGCCTGGTCCTGGGCCTCCAGCACCTCCACCTCCCAGCCGGCGTCGGCCAGCACGTTCGCGGCGACCAGGCCGTTCGGCCCGGCCCCGATCACGACGGCGTCGGCCATGACGGACCTCCCCCCGACGCGGACGCTTCCAGGTCGGCCGCCCGGGGTGTCTGCTCGACCGTGCGTGCGAGGCGGGCGAGCAGTCGGCGGTGGCGCAGATCCAGCACCAGGTCCGCGGGCGCCGTGTGGAGGCTCCCGCCCAGGCCCCGCAGCGGGTGCTCGTCGACGATCACCAGTGTGGCGTCGCCCCACGCGATCAGCTCGATGGCGATCCGGACGGTGCCGAGCCGCCCGGCGAAGGCCTCCAGTTCCAGCCGGTGCCCACTGTCGGACACACGTACGACGATGTGGCCTTCGAAGCGGAACGGGCCGGCGCTGACGGTGTAGCGCAAGCTCGACCCGACTGCGGGCCACCGGCCCTCACCCGGGCGGGTCCGCCCCGTGCCGGGCACCCACCGGCCGTACGCGGCCGGGTCGCCCAACACGCTCCACACCGCCTGCGGAGCCCGCTCTATCAGGACGTGTCTCACAGCCATCGGCTGTGCCTCCTTGTGTCCGGTCCCTGACGAATCACCCGTACCTCAAAAGGCGCATACCCGGTTAGTTCCCCTGAACGCGACACTCGCAGCGGCCCGTTCTCCGCCGTGGGGCAGGGCCACCCGTCCCACCGGAACCCCGACTGGTCGCCGCCGGGCCCCGTCCAGGGCAGCGTCTGTGCCGAGCCCGGCATGCCCGCCCACGGCCTGCGGGCCGGCAGGTGATTCCGCACGGACACCGGGCGGTATCACCCACGGCGGTTTCATCGCGGCGCGAGCGGTTAGCCGCTCTCCGGGCCTCGTTCGCCCACCAGGAGCCACGCCCGCGCTGTGGAGGAGTTCGGTGATGAAGGTTTCCGACTACGTGCCGCCGGCTGGGAGGCGCTGGCGGATGCGATCCTCGCGGAGACCTCCGCCGACTGCCTGCACCCCACCGGCCGGTGGCAGCGCTCCCCAGGCCGGACGGGCGTGGACGCGGCCCTGCTGCTGCCCGCCATCCGCGGCGCCCTGCCTGCCGAAGACCCGCGCGCCGTCGCCACCCTGCGAGCGGTGCGCGCCGATCTCGCGCAGGACCACCACGTCTACCGGTTCCGCCACGACCGGAGACCCCTTCAGGACGCCGAGGGCGCCTTCCTGCTGTGCGGATTCGTCATGGCCCTGGCGGAACACCAGCAGCACAACGACGTCGAAGCCGTGCGCTGGTTCGAACGCAACCGTGCCGCCTGCGGTCCGCCCGGCCTCTATGCGGAGGAGTTCGACGTCGCCCAGCGCCAGCTGCGCGGCAACCTGCCCCAAGCGTTCGTCCACGGGTTGATGCTCGAAGCCGCCGCGACGCTCGCACCCGGTCACTGAGCCCGTTGTGATCCGCCGCACCCGCGTGTCGGAGCAGCAGCGACCGCTGCGGGGTCTCGCCCGCTCGGCCCTGCCTGGCCTACTGCCCCCGCGGTTGTGCGAGCGCGCATGGCGGCGGTGTTCGCCTGCGTACGGCTTCGGGCTGCAGGACTGCCCCGGCGCCTCCAGGCTCCAGGCTCCAAGCCGGGCGCGAAGGTTTGAGCCGTTGTCCGGCGGGCAGCCGCGCCCCACAGCGCGGGCGGCCGTGAGCCGCCTCGCACCGACCCCAGGACGGAGGGCTTTGAGATGACCACCAATCCCGGACCGCCTGGAGGACGCCCCCAGCCGCCCCCGGTCACGGAGGCTCCCCATCCAGGCCCTCCCTCGGGGGGCGAGCGCGATGCCAAGGACATCGCGCTGGACGCCTTCCGGGCCCCGGAGCCGGACGGTGCGCTCACCACCGATCAGGGGATCCGGGTCGACGACACCGACAACTCCCTGACCGTGGGCGAGCGTGGCCCGACGCTGTTGGAGGACTTCCACCTGCGGGAGAAGCTCACCCGCTTCGACCACGAGCGCATTCCCGAGCGGGTGGTGCACGCCCGCGGTGCCGGCGCGTACGGTTTCTTCGAACTGTACGAGTCGCTGGCCGAGTTCACCTGCGCCGACTTCCTCCAGGAGGCCGGCCGCCGGACCCCGGTGTTCGTCCGCTTCTCGACCGTCCAGGGGCCGCGCGGCTCCGCCGACACGGTGCGCGACGTCCGCGGCTTCGCCACCAAGTTCTACACCCGGCAGGGCAATTACGACCTGGTCGGCAACAACATGCCGGTGTTCTTCATCCAGGACGCGATCAAGTTCCCCGACTTCGTGCACGCGGTGAAGATGGAGCCGCACAACGAGATCCCCACCGGCGGCACCGCACACGACACGTTCTGGGACTTCTGTTCGCTGCAGCCCGAGTCCACCCACATGCTGATGTGGGCGATGTCGGACCGGGCGATCCCGCGCAGCTTCCGGATGATGCAGGGCTTCGGCGTGCACACCTTCCGCCTCGTGACCGCCGACGGGCGCGCCACCTTCGTCAAGTTCCACTGGAAGCCAGAACTCGGCGTCGCGTGCCAGGTCTGGGACGAGGCCCAGATCACCGCCGGCCGCGACCCCGACTTCCACCGCCGGGACCTGTGGGAGGCGATCGAGGCCGGCGAGTTCCCGGAGTGGGAGCTCGGCGTCCAGCTGATCCCGGAGAAGGACGAGTTCTCGTTCCCGTTCGACCTGCTGGACCCGACGAAGCTGGTGCCGGAGGAACTCGTGCCGGTGCGGCCGGTCGGCCGGATGGTCCTCGACCGGAACCCGGAGAACTTCTTCGCCGAGACCGAGCAGGTCGCCTTCCACACCGCCAACGTCGTTCCCGGCATCGACTTCACCAACGACCCGCTGCTGCAGGGCCGCAACTTCTCCTACCTGGACACCCAGTTGATCCGCCTGGGCGGCCCCAACTTCTCCCAACTGCCGGTCAACCGTCCGCTCGCCGAGGTGCGCACCGACCAGCGCGACGGCTACGGCCAGCAGGTGATCCACTCCGGGACGAGCTACGCGCCGAACTCGGTCGGCGGCGGATGCCCGGCCACCCTGGGCGGCGGGCGCCTCGCCGAGGGGGTGTTCGAGCACTATCAGGAGCGTGTCGACGGGCAGGCGATCCGCCGGCGCAGTCCGAGCTTCGCCGACCACTACGGCCAGGCCGCGCTGTTCTGGCGCAGCATGGCCGGCTGGGAGCAGGAGCACATCATCGCCGCGTTCTCCTTCGAGCTCGGCAAGGTCGGGGACCAGGCCGTGCGGCACCGGATGGTCGCCAACCTGGCCCGTGTCGACCAGGAGCTGGCTGTGGAGGTCGCCCGCCGCATCGGCGAACCCGAGCCCGCGCCCGAGCCCGCACCGGACCGGCCCACCGGCGACCGCGAAGCCGGAGCAGTGGGGGAGCGGGTCTCGCCCGCGCTGAGCCTGGAGAACCTGCACGGCCACGGCATCCGTACCCGCAAGGTCGCCGTCCTGGTGGCGCAGGGCGTGGACGCCGCCCAGGTGCGGGCGGCGCGCACCGCCCTGCGGGCCGAGGGCGCCACGGTGGAGACCCTGGCCCGGTACGGCGGGAGCGTGGCCGGCAGCGACGGCCAGGACGTGGAGGTCGACCGGGCGTTGGCGACCACCGCCTCGGTGCTGTACGACGCCGTGGTCGTCCCGGACGGCGCAGAGGACGCGCTCGTCGTGGAACCGGACGCCGTCCGGTTCGTCAACGAGGCACTGCGGCACGGCAAACCGGTGGCCGCGCTCGGCACCGGCACGGCGCTCCTGCGGGCCGCAGGGGTCCGCGAGGCGGAGCAGCTCGCCGGGGTCGCCCTGTGCGGCCCGGACCGGCAGCCCGGCGCCTCGTTCTGGGAGGACTTCGTCCACCTGATCGAACAGCACCGGTTCCCGCAGCGCTGAACCAGAGCCCGAATCGCCCGCGCGACCTGGCCAGGAGGACGCGGTCGGTGGGTCCTGCCCCGTTCGCCGGCTTGGCCCGTTCGCGGTCGAGTCCGTCGGCCTGGTGGTGCTGTCAGGGAGCACTCGAAGGACCTTCGGCCTAGCGTGGTGGCGACGGTGCCCGGGGGCCGCCGCCGCCCGAGGCGGGGGAGGACGTTCACGAAGGAGCGGATTCCGATTGACCGAGTACGGCTACTTCCTGTCGTGTGAGGAGTTCACCCCCGCGGAGCTGATCGATCAGGCCCGCCGTGCGCAGCAGGCCGGGTTCACCCGGTTGGCGGTCTCCGATCACTTCCGTCCGTGGAACGACGCGCAGGGCAACAGCGCGTTCGTGTGGTCGGTGATCGGGGCGCTGTCGCAGGCCGTCTCGCTGCCGGTCACGACGCTGGTGACCTGTCCGACGGTGCGGCTGCATCCGGCGGTGACCGCGCAGGCCGCCGCCACCTCCAGCGTTCTGCTGGGTGGGCGTTTCGCTCTCGGTGTCGGGACGGGGGAGGCGTTGAACGAGCACGTGCACGGCGATGCGTGGCCGTCCTTCGAGGTACGGGCCGAGATGCTGGAGGAGGCCGTCGAGGTGATGCGCGAGTTGTTCACCGGGGAACCGGTCAGCCACCGCGGCCGGCACTACACCGTCGACAACGCCCGCCTGTACACCGTCCCCGACCAGCCGCTGCCGGTCTACGTCTCGGCGTTCGGGCCGAAGGCCGCCGAGCTGGCCGGCCGGATCGGGGACGGTTTCGTCACCATGACCCCGGACGCCGACCTCGTGGGCGCGTTCCGCGAGGCCGGGGGCCAGGGCAAGAAGGTGGTGGGCGGCGTGAAGGTGTGCTGGAGCAGCAACCGGGAAACGGCCGTGGACGTGGTGCACCGGCTGTGGCCGACCGAGCTGCTGCCCGGCGAGCTCGCCCAGCTCCTGCCCACCCCGGCGCACTTCGAACAGGCAAGTCGGCTCGTCACCCGCGACATGGTCGCCGACGCGGTCACCTGCGGCGACGACGTGGAGCAGCACGTGGAGACCGCGCGCGCATATGCGCGCGCCGGGTTCGACGAGGTCTACGTCGGACAGATCGGCCCCGATCAGGAGGCCTTCTTCGACGCCTACCGTGAGCTGGTCCTGCCCGCCCTGAACCGCTGACCCGGGCTGTCCGACCTATGGCCGCTGACGCTGCGTCCGCACACGGGAGAGGCCCCGCTACAGGGTCCGGCCCCGGCAGGTGGCCCCTTCGGGCGCAGACGCCCTCGAGAGGCAGCGGTGGTTGCGGCGGCACGGCACGGTACTTCGCGGCGCCGGGGCGTCCGGCGCCGGTCGGATGCCCCGGGTTCTGGCACCTGACCGGCGTGCGGAGGCGTGCCCTGTGAGAACGGCCTGGCACCGGTTGCGCTCTGTGTGCGGGCGGGCGTGGGGGCACGGGCGGGAGATCGAGCTGATGCAGCGTTCGCTGGCCTTCGCCGCGCTGTTCTTCGTGACCCTGGTGCCGTTGCTCATGGTCATCGCGGCGGCTTCGCCTGCCCGCGGCAACGGGATCGCCCAGTGGATCACCGACGGCCTGGGGCTGTCGCCGCGCGGCGGCCAGGCCGTCGAGACGCTGTTCGGTTCACGCGGGCAGGTCCTCAGCACGACCACCGGGTTCAGCCTCGCCGCGCTGGCCTTCTTCGGCGTCTCGCTGACGGGTGCGATGCAGGGCGCCTACGAGCGGATCTGGGGCCTGCCGCGAGGACCGTGGCACCGGGTGGGGCGCCAGGTCGTCGCGCTGGCCGGACTGACCGGCTACCTCGTCCTCGCGGCCTGGAGCGGCGTGCCCTGGCAGCACACCGCCGTCCAACCGACCCTGCGGATCCTCGCCACGGTGCTGGGCGGTCTGCTGCTGTTCTGGTGGCTTCCGCGCTTCCTGCTCGGGGCCCGTGCCCCGCGGCGAGGGCTGGTGCCCGGGGCGGTGGCCACGATGGTCGCCCTGGCCGGTCTCCGGCTGTTCTCCCGGCTGGTCTTCGCCCCGCTACTGGTCTCCAACGCCGTTTCCTACGGCACGGTCGGCGCAGTCCTGGTGGTCCAGTCCTGGCTGATCGGGGTGGGCTTCACGGTGTACGGCGGAAGCCTCGTGGGGTGGGCGCTGTCCGGCGGCGACCGGTCAGCCGCGGGCGACGGTGGTGAGGGGGGCCGCGGCACACCGGCAGCCGGCGAGGAGCCGGCTGACGAGGCCGGTGGGGCGCCAGGCGGAACACCACCGGGCGAAGCGGACGACTGATCCGGTGCGGCACGGGACCAAGGCCCGCAGGCGGGCGAGGTCGGGTCTAGGGAGCGGGACGGCGAGCCGCCACCAGGTCGGATCCGGGCGCCCGCACAACACGCAGTCCTGCGGCATCGAGTTCCTCCGCGAGCTGTTCGGGCGGGACGGGCCACATGTCGAACGCCTCCCGGGCCTCGCGCAGGAGCTCCTGCGCGCGTTCGACGCGGTAGGTGAAGACCACGCGCAGGACGCCGCGATGGGGCCGTCGGGTGACGTCGGCGCTGTACAGGTCAGGACCCACCCGCACCGGGCCGAGCCGTCCCGCCGCCTCGCACCCGTCGGGCAGGCCGGCGGGCGGCGGATCGAACAGGAGCAGGCCACCGGGCAGGAGGGCTGCCGAGATCGCCTTCCAGGTGGCCCGCCTGGTCGGGGGATCCAGACAGGCGATCACGTTGGAGGCGACGGCCAGGTCCGCCACGGCCGTCAGGCCTGTCGCCGCGAGGGGCTCGGGGTGCACGGTGACGCGAGCGCTGGTCCGCCCCGAGGTGCGCCAGGCGCGACAGCAGGGCGGCGCGCATGGCCGGGGCCGGTTCGACGGCGTGGACGGGCACACCGGAGGCGCGCAGCAGGACCTCGGTGGCGGTGCCGGTGCCCGCGCCGACATCAAGGACGGCGTGGCGGGCCCGCGTGGCGGCCGCGGCGAAGCGCCGCTCGGCCAGACGGCGGTCGGTCTCGGCCTGCAGGAGATCGTAGAACTCCGCGGAGACCGCGTACCCGCCGTCGGGGGAGTCGTCCACGGCCGCGCGCTCAGCCGCGTACGGGCTGGAAGTGCGTCGGGTCCGCGAGGGCGCTGGAATCGAGGCGGGCAAGGAGGTCGCCGACATCGGTCTGGACCTCAAGGGCTCCCGCCGAGCGCAGGGCCCGCTCGCCGAAGCCGCCGGAGAGCACCGCCACGCCGGTGACCTGGGCTCCGGCGGCGGCCTGGACGTCCCACGGGGTGTCGCCGACGAACAGCGCCTCGCCTGGCATCGAAGCCTCCCTCACTCACGCCCCCGGCATGTCCACCCTGTCGACGCTACGGCCCGACGACCGGCCCCGCACGCGGCGCGGCGCCGGGCCGTTTGCCCCGCTGTTTCCCGGAAACCCGAAGCAGTATGGAAACTGCCTGCCGGGCCATCGTCATCACCGGGGCCAGCGGTGGCATCGGCCGTGCGACCGCCGAGGCGTTCGCCGCCCGCGGAGACCGGCTCGCGCCGATCGCCCGCGGCCGGGCCGGCCTCGAAGCGGCGGTGCGCGATGCCGAGCGGGCCGGCGCTGCCAAGGTCATCGCCATCGAGGCCGACGTCGCCGACGCACACGCGGTGGAGGCCGCCGCCGAACGGGCCGAGGAAGAACTCGGGCCGGTCGACGTGTGGGTCAACGACGCGTTCGCCTCCGTCTTCGCCCCGTTCACCGAGGTCTCCCCGGAGGAGTTCCGGCGCGTCACCGAGGTCACGTACCTCGGCTACGTCTACGCCACCCGGGCCGCCCTGGCCCGGATGCTGCCCCGCGATGCCGGGGTGATCGTGCAGGTCGGCTCGGCGATCGCCTACCGCGGCATTCCGCTGCAGAGCGCCTACAGCGGCGCCAAGCACGCCATCCAGGGCTTCAACGAGGCGCTGCGCTGCGAGCTGCTCGCTTCCGGTACTCGGGTGCGGACCACGATGGTGCAGATGCCGGCCGTCAACACCCCGCAGTTCGACTGGGTCCGGTCCCGCCTGCCCCGTCGGGCGCAGCCGGTTCCACCGATCTACCAGCCCGAGGTCGCTGCCCGCGCGGTGCTGTTCGCCGCCGACCACCCCGGGCGGAGGGAGTACTGGGTGGGCGGCAGTACGGTGGCGACCCTGGTGACGAACGCCGTCGTGCCCGGGCTGCTGGACCGCTACCTGGCCCGCACGGGCTTCGACTCCCAGCAGGAGGACCGTCGGCGCCGCGCCACGGACCCGGACAACCTGTTCGAGCCGGTGGACGCCCGGCGGGACTTCGGGGCGCACGGCCGGTTCGACGACCGGGCCCGGGATCGCAGCAGCCAGCAGCAGGTGGCGCACGCCCTCGGCGGCCTCGCCGACGCGCTGGGGCGCGCGGCTGGACGGGTGCAAGCCGGTTTGCCCGGTGCCGGTAGCGGGTTCCTCTCACGGATGCGGGGAACACGCACCCCGCAGTCATCGGACAGGAGTGTGTGACCATGCCTCGCGGATCGAGTCCCAAACGGGAACGGCAGTACGAGCACATCAAGGACAGTGCGCTGGAGCGCGGTGAGAGCGAGAAGCGCGCCGAGGAGATCGCCGCCCGCACCGTGAACAAGGAGCGGGCCCGGCACGGGGAGTCGAAGACCGCCAGCCGCAGCTCGCTGAAGGACATGTCCTCCTCCCGTCGCGGTGGGCTGCGGTCGCACAGCGGCGCCCAGGGGCCGACGAAGGAGCAGCTCTACAACGAGGCGAGGCAGCGCAACATCCACGGGCGCTCGAAGATGAACAAGAAGGAACTCGAACACGCCCTGGGCCGATAGGAGCTGGTCACCGTGGGTACCGTTCCCGTGCCGCCCGACCCCGATGTCACCCCGGTTCCGCCGTCGCCCAGCCCGCCGGAGCCGGTGGAGCCACCGGTGCCGCCGGATCCGCCCGCGCCTCCCGGAACGCCCGAACCGCCCCCTGAGCCGCCGGCCCCGCCCGGCCCGGGCGAGCCCGCGGAGCCTGCCCCTCCGGAGCCCGGGCACCCCCGCCCGTCGGAGCCTCCCGACTGACCCGGAGGCCATGACACGGCCGGGCGGTGGACGGCGTGCGCGGAGGCACCGCCTGCGCCGCGGAGTCGCCAGGTGGCCGGCAACCGAACAACGGCCCGGAGGACTACAGGAGGTCAGGTGCTCACCCGGCTGGTGGAGACCGTGGTGTGGGGTGCTGCCCTGACGGGGCTGACGGTGGTGTTCGTCAGCTCCGTCTCGCCCGTCGAGCTGCTGGTCGCCGTTCTCGCCGCGTCGGGCGGGGCGGTCGCGGCCCGCAGGATGCGTCTGGCCGCACGTGTCCGCGTCGGAGGAGGGCGTGGCGCGGTGCGTGCGCTCCTCGCGCTGCCGGGCTCGGTCGTGCGCGGTCTGGCCGTGCTGACGGCCGCGATGGCCCCCGGTCACGGAGACGGGAGGGTACGGCGCATCCGGCTGCGCCCCGGAGCGGGAGCCGGGTGGGCCGGCACGCTGCTCGCCGCCTCCCCGGACACCTGCGTGATCGACGTGCCCCGCGACGACGAGGTCGTCGTGCACGCTCTGCGCCCGACCGCGGGACCGGTCGAGGAGGCCGTGGCCCGCACGGACGGCGCGCGGTGAACGCCTGGACAGCGGCGGCCCTGGTCCTGTTGGCGATTCCCGCGCCGACGTGCCTGTGGGTCGCGGCGCGCGGCACCGCGGTGCGCCGACTGCTCGGGGCGTCGATGCTGTCGACCGTGGCCGGCGCGGTGTTCCTGCTGCTCCCGATGGCGTACGACCGGTCCTCCTATCAGGACCTCGCGCTGATGCTGGCCGTCCTGGCCCCCGCCGGCACCCTTGTCTTCGCCCGCTTCGTCGCCGGCCGCCGCCACGACGCGCACCCGTACGGTTCCACGCCCGAGAACTGACGAGACCCCGCCCGGCCGGCCAGACCGGGGGTGGGGGAGGGAGTTCGGATTGACGCCACGCCATGTGATCGTGCTCGTGCTGTTGTGGGCCGGCGTGGGGTGTGTGCTGCTGTCCGCGGCCGCGGTGCTGCGGCTGCGCGGAGCGCTGGCGCGCCTGCACGCCCTGGCCCCGGCCTCGGTGGCCGGTGTGCCGCTGATCGCCGCGGCCGTGGCAGTCGACCAGGGACCGGGCCGGGGGGCGGCCAAGACGCTGTTCATCGGCCTGGTCTTCGCCGTCGGCGGGACGGTCACCACGATCGCCGTCGGCCGTGCCACCCGTGAAGCCGAGGCCGAAGCGGTGAGCAGGCCGTGAACGCATGGCTGATCGGATTCGTCGTCGCCTTCGTCGTCCTCGCCGCCACCACGGCGGTCCTCACCCGTGACCCGGCCCGCCAGGCGGTCGTCCTCTCCGTGCTCGGTCTGGGCCTGGCGATGCTGTTCGCGGTGCTGCAGGCGCCCGACGTGGCGCTCTCCCAGCTCGCCGTGGGCACCGCGCTGACCCCGTTGCTGATCCTGCTGACCGTACGCAAGGTCACCCGCCGACCCACCCGCACCGATGACCGGGCCAGCACCGGCGACAACGGGCGGGAACGGAAGTGACGGCCCGCGCCCGGCTGACGATGTTCCTGGCAGCGGCCGCCGTCATCGCCGCGTTCTTCACGGCCGCGTGCACTCACCTCCCGCCGTTCGGCACGGACAGCCATTCCTACGGGGACCGGGCGGTGGCGGCGGCGCTGGACCGGCGCACCGCCAACGTCGTCTCCGCCGTCAACTTCGACATCCGCGCCTTCGACACCCTCGGCGAGGAGTCCATCCTCTTCGGCACCGTGCTCGGGGCGACCCTGCTGCTGCGCCGGGCCCGCGACGAACGCCACCGCCGCGCCGAAGCGGAGCGGGTCATGCCCACGACCCGCCTCTTCGGCGCGCTGCTGCTACCGGTCACCCTGGTCGTGGGCGTCTACATCGTCGCGCACGGCCAGCTCAGCCCCGGCGGCGGCTTCCAGGGCGGTGTCGTCCTCGCCACCGCCCTGCACCTGGCCTACGTGGCCGCCGACTACCGGGCCCTGAAGCAGCTGCGCCCGCTCGCCGCCCTCGACGTCGCGGACTCGCTCGCCGCCGCCTCCTACAGCCTCGTCGGCCTGGCCGGCCTGATCGCAGGCGGCGCGTTCCTCAAGAACGTGCTGCCGCTGGGCACCTTCAACACCGTCACCTCCGGCGGCACCGTCCCGGTCCTCAACGCCGCGGTCGGCGTCGAGGTCGCCTGCGGCCTGATCGCCCTGCTCGCACACTTCCTCGACCAGGCCGTCGAACTCACCGAACCCGACCAGCAGAGAGACGGAGACACCTGATGGGAACGTGGGTCTTCCTGGCCGCCGGATGGGTCCTGCTCATCGCCCTGTACGGCCTGGTCACCAGTCGCAACCTGATCCACGCCATCGGCTGCCTGGCCGTCGCCCAGTCCTCCACCTACCTCCTGCTCCTCGCCGTCGGCTACCGCCGCGGCGCGACCGCCCCCGTCTACTCCGACCTCACCCCCGGAACCCGCCCCGTCGTCGACCCCGTCGTGCAGGCCCTCGCCCTGACCGACGTCGTGGTCGGCGCGACCGTCACCGCGCTGTTGCTCGCCCTCACCATCCAGTTGCGCAAACGGCACCACACCGTCGACCCGCAGGCCCTCACCGGCCTCAAGGGCTGACCGTGACCGAAGCAGCCCTGCTGCCGCTCGCGGTGGCCATTCCCCTGCTCGGCGCCGCACTGCTCGCCGTCGCCGGCCGCAGACTTCCCCGGACCGGTTGCGACATCCTGGCCACCACCTGCGCCGGTGCCGAGGCAGCGTGCCTCGCCCTGCTCTGGGCGCGCACCGACGGGCGCCTCGTCACCGCCGACCTGGGCGGCTGGCCCGCCCGCCTCGGCATCGTGCTCGCCGCCGACCCCATCGGCGCCGGACTCGCGCTGCTCGTCGCCGTCCTGGTCCTCGCGGTCGTCGTCTACGCCTGGCGGTACTTCGACGAACCCACCGGCGAGCACGCCGGCGCCTTCCCCGCCCTGATCCTGCTGTTCGAAGCCGGCATGGCCGGCTTCGCGCTCACCGGCGACCTGTTCAACGCCTTCGTCTTCTTCGAACTCATGGGAGCCGCCGCCTACGCCCTGACCGGCTACCGCATCGAGGACCCCCGCCCGCTCCAGGGGGCGCTCACCTTCGGCATCGTCACCTCCTTCGCCGCCTACTGCTCCCTGCTCGGCATCGGCCTCCTCTACGCCCGCACCGGCGAACTCAACCTCGCCCGCCTCGGCCGGCAGCTCGCCGGCCACCACACCGACGTGCTGACCGTGGCCGCGTTCGCTCTGATCGCCACCGCCCTGCTGGTCAAGGCCGCCGCCGTGCCGTTCCACTTCTGGCTGCCCGACGCGCACGCGGTGGCGCCCACCCCGGTGTGCATGCTGATGTCCGGCGCCATGGTCGAACTCGGCGTCTACGGCATCGCCCGCGTCTACTGGACCGTCTTCTCCGGCCCGGGCGGCATCCACCCCCAGGCCTTCCGCACCACCTTCACCGCGATCGGTCTGCTGACCGCACTCCTCGGCGCCCTGATGTGCTGGCAGCAGCGCCACCTCAAGCGCCTGCTCGCGTTCTCCACCATCAGCCACGTCGGCCTGTTCCTCATCGCCGTCGCCCTGCTCACCCCCGACGGCGCCACCGGCACCGCGGTGTACGTCGCCGCGCACGGCCTGGTGAAGGCCGCGCTGTTCGCCCTCACCGGTGTACTGCTGGACCGGTACGGCTCCGTCGATGAACACGGGCTGCACGGCAAGGCACGCGACCTGCGCACCGTCGGCGTGCTGTTCGTGGTCGGCGCCCTGGCCCTGGCCGGCATGCCGCCGTTCGGTACCGGCCTTGGCAAGGCCCTGAGCGAGGAGGCCGCCGGCCATTGGCAGCCGTGGCTGCCCGCCGTGTTCGTCGCGGCCTCCGCCGCCACCGGCGCGGCCGCTCTCCGCGCGGCCCTGCGGATCTTCTTCGGCGCCGGCCCGGCCCCACAGAGCCGACCGGACGGGGACGAGACCACCGGCGAGGGCGAGGAACCCGAAATCCGCTCCCCGCAGCGCGCCTTGCCGCGAACCATGACGATCGTCCCGGCCGGTCTGATCGGCCTCGCCGTCCTCGTCGGTTCCCTACCCGCCATCCCCGCCGCCCTCGCCCGTGGCGCGGCCGTCTTCACCGACCCCGACGGCTACAGCGCCGTCGTCCTCACCCAGGCCAACACGCCGCCCGGACCCGTGCCGGCCGCGGACTGGACCGTGACCGGGGTGCTGCTGGGCCTGCTGTCCGCAGCCGTCGCCCTGGCCCTGGCCACGGCCGCCCTCCATCGGTCCGCCGCCGACCGGCACGCGGCTGCCCGAGCCGTACGGGCGCTGCGCCGCCTGCATTCCGGACACCTCGGCGACTACCTCGCCTGGCTCGCCCTCGGCGTCGCGGTGCTGTGCGTCGCGATCGCCGCCCAGACCTGAATCCTCCCAGGGTCCTACAGCCGCTCCTCCATCCCGATGGCTGCCTTCAGATCCTCGTAAGCCTGACCGCGCTTGCCTTCACGCTGCTCCAGCATCGCCCGGACGATCGCATCCAGCCTGTGCTGGATGGATACCGTCCCCGGTGGGTCGCGGGCGCGGCAACACGCTACACGGTGCCCTCCGCAGGCGGCGATCGCCGTCAGCCCGTCGCCGTCGCCCACGGCGTTGCCCGCGGACAGGCGGGGCGGGAGGCCTCTGGGCAGCGAGGATGCGGGGTGGGGGGTTACCCCGATTGGCGTGGTGCCTCAAGGGTGTCGTCGAGGCCGGTCGGGCGGGCGACTCAGGCGGCCCCGGACGGTGGATTCCGAGCGCGGCGGGGCAGGATCACAAGCGGACAGCTTCCCTCGCGCGAGGAGGCCGGTCATGTCCCCCCACTACCGTCCGCTGAGGGCGTGCGCCTGTCGGGCCCCGCGGACCACGACCGCAGACCTGCCCGGGAGAGCCGGCAGCGCCCGCCTGGACGGCAAGGCCGACCATGATCAGCGCGGCGGGTTGGAGGACGCCTTGGCGCGCTCGGTCAAGGAGGGCATGCCCTGTGTGATCGTCGACTTGCCCCGTCTCCTGTCGCGCGACTCCACTCGTCCTGACGCTCTGCTCCCAGTGCGCTTCACCGTGTATGCCGCCGCAACCGCCCCGGTGGTGGCCGCTTCGTTCCCTCAGACCCGGCGCCTGCGGCAGATCACCGGCGCAGACGAGATCTTCACCCGTCCGCGACACCGTCCGCGCCCTCACAGACGCCGGCGCACCCTGCAGAATGAGGCCCGCCATGGACATCCCTGAACGCTACGCGATCACCCTGCCGGGCCCACCAGGAGCGCATCGTCCGCCCGAGATCGTCGTTGTCCACGCCACCGGCGACAGGACACCCGACGGTACCCCGATCTACGCCGACGACACCGGAGCCTTCCGGGTCGAGATCCAAGCCGGTGTGGCCAGGCCCCTGGACGTCGCCACAGGGCCGGGCCAGCACACCTGCCTGCGCGCCACCCCGCTGACCTGACCGCGGCGTTGCCGGCCAGGCGTGATCGGCATCTCCCGTTCGGGGTCGTACATGTCGTCGTCCGGGAAGCAGCTGTGGCGCATCCGAGCGGAAACAGCGGATTCAGGCAGTGGACCCCCCGGTCAAAGCCCCGGGGCGTAGGGGGCGATTCCGATGATGAGGATGTCGCGGCGCCCTTCGTTCCCGTCGTCGCCGAGGCGGACCGGGCCGACGTAGTGGCTGACGCGCCGGTCGTGGACGCCGTAGCCGTCCAGCGGCTCGGTCAGTACGAAGCGGTCGTGGATCGCTTCCGGGGGCAGCGCGTCGGGTTGCCGGCCGGCGCTCTCCGGGGTGGCGATGACGTTCTCGCCGCCCTTCACGTTCCGGCGGCCGATCAGGTGGGCGAAGGTGAAGGTGGCCGGTGAACCGCCGTCCTGATGCAGGCAGTTCGGTGAGGACACCGCCTCCTGGTCCTGGTCGTGGACGCCGAGCGAGATCAGGTGGATGCCGACGTAGACGGGGACGCGGCGCAGGTCCTCCAGCCACAGGGCACGGTCCAGGTCGGCATGGACGAGGGCGTCGAGCAGCCGGTTGCGGTGCAGGGCTTCCGGGATGTCGGGCAGCCGGCGCCGCACCCGGGGGTACTCGGGGTTGTGCTCGTCCTGCCAGTACTCCGTGACGGTGCCGAACTCCTCGTCGGGGGTGCCCGGGATGTAGGAGAGCTCGCCGGTCCAGGGCAGGTGGACGGCGTGCGAGTAGCGGCGGAAGCGGTGGGTCTCACGGGCGTACGGATCCGGCGGCAGGTCCTGATAGGAGTCGGCGAGCCGGGTGAAGTCCTCGGCCAGGGCCACGGTGTCGATGCCGAGGTCGGCGGCGCTCAGGCGGGCGTACCCGTCACGGCGTACCCGCCCGCCGTGCTCCGGCGGGCGTCCGTGCTGCTCCGGGCTGTCGTCCATCGGCTTCTCCGGGCGTTCGCGGGCGTCCGTGGACATGGGTCCGCATGGCCTTCCGGCTTCCTCCACGCTGGCACACCCGTCGGGGGCGCGCCCCTGGGGGGTCCGCCGTACGGATGGCCGGGGCGGGACGGCCTGCAGGGTGGTCATGCAGGTCGCGAGGTCGTCCACGACCGCCGACAGGCCGCCGGCCCGGTGTGCGGCGCGCTGGCGGTGGGCGCCGCTGCCCCGGGCGGCCAGCCGGTCGACGAAGGCGGCGACCCGCTCCAGGTCTCCGAGTTCCTCCAGCGCGGGGCCGATGTGCTCGACGAGCCTCCGTGCGCGTTCCGGGGCGGGCAGGACGCGTCCGGTCAGCCCGTCCGCTCCCGGCCCCGGCCAGCCGTCGCGGGTCGCGTACCAGTACGAGCCGCGCAACAGCTCACCGCGAAGCTGCGGTCCCTTGTCGCCGCGCTCCGCCAGGCGGGCGGAGGTCACCACCAGGCCGCGCACGACAGCCGCCAGGGCCACCGAGTCGGCGGACTCGGCCGGAACGTCCATGCACCGCACTTCCAGCGTCGGCAGGCGCGGGTGCGGGCGGGTGTCCCAGAACGGCAGGTCGGCGAAGGAGCTCCCGCCGACCTCCGCCATCGCGGCGGCGACGCGCCGGTAGTCGTCGAAGGACTCGACCCACGGTGGCGGTCCGAGGGAGGGGAAGCGCAGCCGCAGCACCGAGCGCCAGCTCGCGTACCGGGTGTCCCGTCCGGCGTGGAAGGGCGAGTTGGCGCTCATCTCCACCAGCAGCGGCAGCCACGGGCGCAGATGGTTGCCGACCAGGGCCGCCACCTCGCGGTCGGGCAGGCAGACGTGGACGTGCAGGGCGCAGACGGCGAAGTCGTCCATCAGGCCGCGGAACAGTTCCACCCCGTCCAGGTACCGGGGGTGGTGGCCCACCGGCACCACGCCGCCGCCCCCGATCACGGGCGTCGCACTGGGGCACACGGCCAGGCCCTCGGCCTCGGCGCACGCGGCGAGCTCGCGGCGCAACCGGGCCAGCTGGGCGGACAGCTCGCGCATGGTGGCGCACGGCGGTGTCCGCACCTCGACCTGGAGGTCCGTGAACTCACCGGACACCAGGTCCCCCAGCACGCCCGCGGCGCGGGCGGCCAGCCGCGGGCCCGCGGGAACCACGGCCCGGGACACGGGGTCCACGAGGAAGTGCTCCTCCTCCACGCCCACCGTCGGCGTCGGCCCCCGGCCACGGCCCGCAGTGCCTGCCACGGGCTGCCGAGCTCCTCGCGCGCCCGGGGCGCCGCTGCCGTCCACCTGACCAGAGTCCCTTCTCCCGGCCACGTCGGCATCACGGATCCGGGGTCCGGCCCGAAGACGAGCGCTCGGGGCGGACCCGAGCAGACGCTCGGGACAAGTCCCGGTACGAGCCGCCGTGCGGCAGGTGTGAACCGTGCCGGGCCGGGCAACCGCTCGGCATGCTGCTGATCCGCCCGCCCGGGGTCTACGCGCCCCAGGGCGACACCGAACTGCTGGCCGCCTGTGTGCGCCGGGAGCCGCTGGACGGCTCCAGCCGGGTGCTCGACCTCTGCACCGGGACCGGGGCCGTCGCGATCACGGCGGCGCGCAGCGGGGCCCTGGTCACGGCGGTGGACCTGTCCGCCAGGGCGGTGGCCACCGCCTGGTGCAACGCCCGGCTGCACCACGACCGGGTCCGGCTGCGCCGGGGGGACCTTCTGGCCCCGCTGCCCGGTGAACGCTTCGACCTGGTGACCGCGAATCCCCCGTACGTCCCGACGGACCCGGACGGCGCGGCTCCCGGCCGGGGCGCCGCGCTGGCCTGGGACGCCGGACCGGACGGACGGCTGGTCCTGGACCGGATCTGCCGGACGGTTCCCGGGGTGCTGGCCGAGGGCGGCGTGCTGCTGGTCGTGCAGTCCGCGCTCGCGGGCGTGCCGGCCACCCTGGCGCTCCTGCGCGCGGCCGCGCTGCGCACAGAGGTGGCGGCTCGGCGGCGGCAGCCCTTCGGGCCGGTGATGACGGCCCGGGCCGCCCTGTTCGAGCGGCTCGGAGTGATCCGGCCCGGCGAGCGCGAGGAGGAGTTGGTGGTGGTGCGCGGTGTCCGCGGGCGCTGATCGCTACGCCACCCGGGTGGTCGTCGTGCCGGGCGGCCCTCTGCTGGTCGAGGGCCCGGTGGAGGTGGTCCTCCCCGACGGCACCCGGAGGCTGTCCGAGCGCCCGGTGGTGGCCCTGTGTGCCTGTCGGCGCAGCCGCACGTACCCGTTCTGCGACACCAGCCACCGGCGGCACGGACGGCCGCTGCGGGCCCGGGAGCAGGGCCCGCGCGACTCGGGCGGTGCGGCCGGTGGGAGGTGAGCGGACGGACGGTCCGCTCCGCTCACCGCGGCCGCCGCGCCGGATGCCATCGCGCCGGCCGCGGCGGCGACGAACGCCGCCCCGCCGACGGCTGGTAGGGGGAGCCCCACAGCTGGGCGCCGTGATCACGGGCTTCGTCGTCGAAGCGGCCGTGTGCGCCGCAGTCGGCCTCCTGACATGCCGTCCCCGCCCGGCGCGCGCCGGGCGGGGAGGAGCGGCGCGGGCTTGCCGGGCGGCCACGATTCTCCCTAGGGCGCCACGGTGTCCGCCGCCGGCGGCTCCGGTTCGTCGTCGTCCGAGTCGGCCTTGCGCCGGACGTCGGCCGGGGTGGGAGCCGTGATCCCGCGCTCCTCGGCGGAGCGCTCGCGGGCCCCGACGATCCCGTCCGCTTTCGCCCGGACGTCGGCCGGGGTGGGGGAGGTGATCGAACGCTCCTCGGCGGAGCGGTCCCGCGTTGTCTCGTTCGGCTGGGTGCCCTTGTCGCCGGACTTCGTCATGGCGGGCTCTCCTTCGTGAGTCGTTGCCGGTGGGATACCTCGCGGGTGCCCGGGAACTCCGGGCCTGAACCGACGAAGGGCACCTGATCCGAGTCGGTCCGCCGTCCGTCCGCCGCCTGCACGGTGGATGCCTGGCCCTGCGCGGGCCTGACGGTTCCGCGGCGACGTTCCCCGGTGTCCGGTGTTTCGGGTCTGGTGAGGTCGCGTTCAGTGAAGTAGCGAGTTCCGCCCGTCCTACTACCCTGTGCGCACAGGCGTGAGGATGCACGTGCAGCCGGCGCCGTCAGGTCGGGCCCGCTGTTTCAGGCGACGGCGGCCAGGTCGGCGCGGCCGAACAGCAGGGCGTAGCCGCGGGGTAGGTGGGCGAGGAGGCGGTCGGTGAGGGTGTCGTCGGTGAGGGTGGTGAGGGCGGCCAGGACGGAGGAGGCGTCCCAGCGGGCGGCGGTGAGGCTGGTGCCGAGGCTGTGGGCGAGGCTTTCGACGAAGGCGGGGGCGGTGACGGGCGACGGGAGGGGGATCTGGGCGGCGAGGACGGCGCGGGCCCGTTCGGGCAGGGCTGCGGCGAGGTCGCAGCGTTCGTCGCCGGTGAGCTGGGAGCCGAGGAGGGTCAGGACGGCGTCGAGGGCGCGTTCGGCTTCCTCGTCGGTGGGGTAGCGGCCGAGGTTGCGGACCTGCTGGAGGAGGTGGCGGTAGCGGGTCATGACCGTGGGGCCTTCCTGGGGCCGGCCGCCGGGCGGGCCGGCGGCGTGTGAGGGGTGGTCAGGGTCAGGGGCGTGTCCTTGCGGCCGGGCGGCCGAACAGCAGGTCGTAGCCAGGCGGCAGCTGGAGCAGGACCTGGTCCATGAGGTCGTCGCCGGCGGCGTCGGCCACCGTGGACAGGACGGCGCCGATGTCCCACAGGGCCGTGGCTTCAGTGGCGCCCTCGATCCAGGCCGCGGTCGCGCGCACGAAACGCTCGGCGTTGAGTGGCTCGGCGGCCTGCAGCGGGTTGAGCAGGATCAGGGCCATGGTCTCGGGCAGTCGGGCGGCCAGTTCGGCGCGCACGTCGCCGACCAGGTGGGCGCCGAGCAGGGCAAGGACCACCCGGGCGGCCCGCTCGGCCTCCTGTGGGCTGTCGTACTCACCGCGCTCCCGGACCTCCTCCAGGAACGCCTCCCATCGAAGCGTCATCGCGGTTCTCCCTCCGTCCCGAGGCCCGGCACGCCCGGGTGACCTCAAGGCTCGACGGCCAGGCGCCGGTGCAGACCGGTCAGCTTGAGCAGCCGCACGACGCGGCGGCCGGCTCCGCGCAGGACCAGGCGGGCACCGCACCGGTCGGCCTGGGCGCGGGCCCGGACCAGGGCGCCCAGGCCCGCGCAGTCCATGAACGTCACCTCCGACAGATCCACCACCACCTCCCGGTGCGACTCGAGCGCGGTGGCCAGGGCACGGTGCAGCGAGGGTGCGGCGTCGAGGTCGATCTCGCCGTGGGCTCGCACGATGAAGGGCTGGTTGCTCTGGCCGTTCATGGCGTTTCCGCGTCGCTGCTGGTAGGCCGGTCCAAGTAGGCCGGCCCGGCGGTCGGGGGGTGTTCCGGCCGCCCCATTCGATCGAGGGGGAGAGATCGGGGGCGGCCGGAACGGCATCGGGGGCCGGTCAGGCCTGGATCTGCTTGCGGCTTCCGCTGTGGCTGATCTCGATCTTGCGGGGCTTGGCCTTCTCGGCGACCGGGATCTTCAGGGTCAGCACGCCGGCGTCGTAGTCGGCGGTGATCCCGGCGGGGTCGAGGGTGTCGGAGAGCATGACCTGGCGGGAGAACACACCGAGCGGGCGCTCGGACAGCTCCCACTTGATGCCCTCGCCTTCCTGGCGCGGGCGGCGCTCGGCCTTGACGGTCACCATGTTCCGCTCGACGTCGATGTCGATCGCCTCCGGGTCGACCCCCGGCAGGTCGAAGCAGATCACGTACTCGTCGCCGGCCCGGTAGGCGTCCAGCGGCATCGGCGTGGGACGCGACCAGGTGCCGGTCGTGTTGAGGAACTGCTGGGTCAGCCGGTCCAGCTCGCGGAACGGGTCAGTGCGCAGCAGCATTGCGAAACACCTCCATGGATCGAATGGGTGCCAGTGCGCTTCACCTGAGTCCTTTCTAGCGCGTCATCCATCCAATGACAAGTTGTCGCGTCGCCTATAGAGTGACGGCATGAGCGAGAAGTCCCGCAAAGCCGCCCCCGACGCCTCCCCACCGGTCGAGCCCGTCTCGTTCCTGGCGGCCGCGGCGGCGCTGGCCGCCATCGACGACGCCGTCCGCACCGCCCAGAACCCCGCGTCCCGGCCCCCGACCACCCCTGACGAGCACGGTGGCCCCGAGCAGGCCCTGGCCGCACTCGTCCTGCTGCGCGAGCTGCGCGGCCAACTCGCCGGCTGGGAGGCCGGCCTGGTGGAGAGCGCCCGGGAGGCCGGCGCCACCTGGGCCGACCTCGCCCACCCGATGGGCGTCGCCAGCCGCCAGGCCGCCGAGAACCGCTACCTGCGCCTCAAGCCCTCCACCGCCGACGCTTCGCGGTCCGGTACCGGCGCGGAACGGGTCAAGGCCGTCCGCGACCGGCGGGCCGCCGACCGATCGGTCACCGTCTGGGCCCGCGACCACGCCGCCGAGCTGCGGGTCCTCGCCGCGCGGATCACCACGGCCGCACTCACTCCCGGCGCCCGTCCTGCCCAGGCCGCCCTGACCGCCGCCCTCGGCGCCACCGACCCCGCCGACCTGATAGAGCCCCTCGCCGCCGTCCGCCCCCACCTCGGCGCCGGCCACGACGACCTCGCCACCCGCCTCGACGCCCTCACCCACCACACCACCCAGATCCGCGATGACAGTGACCGACGCCGCGCCTGACCCTGTCGCCACCGCAGAAAGGCGCTGGCAGGACCTCCTGGACCGGATCCACGGCCTCGAAGCACGAGTGGCCGCCACCACGAGCACCGTCAACGCCGCCCTCGACCACCACCTCGCCCGCCTCGACGCCCTGCGCCGGCACCTCGCCCACCCAGACTGGCCACTGCCCGCCCCCGATCCGGACAGTCACCCAACCGCGCCGACGGACAACGCGCCGGCCTGACGAGGCCGGGAACCACCGCAACCACCCCGGCCGTCAGAACCGGCTCCTGTGCATCTGTGCCCGCTGCGCCGCCCCGCTCTCAAGAAGCTCACGCCCTGTCCGTGGCCGTCCGGCCGCCTCGGCGTTGCCGTCGGCTCTCCGTGCCGTCGTTGGGCATCAGCGCAGGAGGGTGGCGAGGAGTTCGGCGATGGTGGGGCCGGCGTCGGCGGGGTGACGCAGCTGCTTGCTCGTGACGACGCTGTAGTGGTTGGTGCGGCCGTGGCGTTCGTGGCTGAGGTATCCGGCCTGTTCGAGGTCGGCGATGATGCGCTGGACGGCGCGTTCGGTGAGCAGGCAGCGGCCGGCGATGTCACGCACGCGGATGCCGGGGTCGCGGGCGATCTGGACCAGTACGCGGGCGTGGTTGGTCAGGAAGGTCCATTGCCGTTCGGGCGCTGTGCCGTTGTCCATTCCTCCACGATAGGACTCCTGTTTCACGACTGCCGATACACGACAGGAGATTCGTGCAATGGTTGACATGTCTGGCGGACGGGCGAACAGTGGAAGGGCCGCACTCCGCGGTGCTTCGCCGCGGATTCCCCGGCGGCTCTGCTTCTGGAGATGGTTCCATGGACCCGATGAGCAGGCACGGGCTGGAACGGCTCAGGTCCCGGCTGGTCGACTGCCTGGGGCCGCCCGGTGAGGGCGGTCGGGACTCCCGCACCTGCGGGGAGCCGCTGTGCCGGCAGGTGCGCCACGCCGTCACCGGCGTCGACGCCTACCTGACGGCCCTCGAAGAGGGCAGCCGCACCGCGGCGGGGCTTCACGAGCGGGCCCTCGACCTGTGGCAGGACCTCGAACGCATCGCGTCCGCCCAGCCCGGGCGGGCCGCTGTCGACGGCGGGGCCGGCGCGGCCGTACGGTGCGGCTCCCGGCCCGAGGAGTGGGCCGTGCCGCCCTGCCTGAAGGCGGAGACCGTCCGGGCCGGTGACGCCCTCGTGTGCTCCTTCACCGGGGGCATGGTCCTGGACAGCGAGCCCGTCGCCGCCCGGGCACTCGATGCCGCGCTCGTCCGGCGTCCGGCCCTGCTCGCGGTCGACCTGGCGGGTGTGGAGCTGTTCACCTGCACCGGGCTCAACCTGCTCCTCGCCGCCCGCCGGCGCGCGCTGGACATCGGCATCCCCCTGGTGCTGGTCGCCCCCTCCGGGCGGACGCTGCGGGTGCTGGAGCTCACCGGGACCGCCGCGCTGTTCCCCGTCCACCCCACCGCCGAGGACGCCCTGCGGCACCGCCCGCTGCCCGCCCCGCGCCCCGACGGAGGATGACCATCCGGGCGGGACGGTTGAGCCGGCAGCGGACGGGCAGGCGCACGGTCGGCCGGGAAATCCCTGGCCGTACCGTGGGAGGAGGACCGGATGAGCATGGTGAAGGAGTCCGTGGACGTGGACGTCCCCCTGCACACCGCCTACAACCAGTGGACGCTGTTCGAGGAGTTCCCGCGCTTCATGGAGGGGGTCGACTCGGTGACCCAGCTGGACGACCGCCACAACCACTGGCGGACCAGCATCGGCGGCGTCACCCGTGAGTTCGACACCGAGATCGTCGACCAGCAGCCCGACGAGCGGATCGCCTGGCGGACCACCGGCGGCGACGTCGACCAGAAGGGCGTGGTGACCTTCAGGCAGCTCGACCAGGACCACACCCGGGTCGCCATGGCCATCGACTTCCGGCCCGAGGGCGTGGCGGAGCGGGCCGCCGATGTCACGGGTGTGGTCGACCGCCGGGTGAAGGGGGACCTGACGCGGTTCAAGACGTTCATCGAGGAACGCGGCCGGGAGGAGGGCGGCTGGCGGGGCCGGATCAGCCCTGGCTGAACCCGCTTCCGATCGTCCGCGCCACCGGCCGCCGGGACACCCGCCCGGCGGCCGGTCCACGCCCCGCGGTGACGTCGGATCGGAAACGGCTGATCAGGCGTGGCCCAGGGTGCGGCGGGTACCCGCCGCACCCTGGGCGCGCGTTCGCGCACCCGAGGCATCCCGCGGACCAGGAGGAGAAGTGACCCAGCACGGCAGGGCCCTGGCAATCGTGACGAACTACGGCGTCGAACAGGACGAACTGCGCGTCCCCGTACGGCACCTGCGCGAGAACGGCGTCCACGTCGACATCGCAGCCCCCCACCCGGGCCGACGAACCGCTGGTCACGGACGACGCCGGCAACTGGCGGCTGGTGACTTCACGCAACCCCGGTGACCTCGAACACTTCCTCCGGGGAGTCGATGCCGCGCTGCGCGACCTCGCGATCAGGGCGCGGGAGACCAAGGAGTCCTCCACCGGCCGGCCCCGCCACCAGCCGCCCACCGCACGCCCGGCGGACCGCCTGCCGTCCCCCGAGCGCTCAGCCGCCGAGCGGATGCGGGACCTCCTGACCCCGGGCGGGCCGCACTGACCCCGGGCGGCACCCGAACCCCCGGCCGTGGTGCGGTCGGTCCCGACCGGTGCCGAGCCACACGGCCAGCTGACGGAGGGGAAGTCGACCTGCCTGGCGACCGGCTGCGATCAGCCGCCGGTCCGACCCCCTCCAGGTCAGGAGTCGTTCGCGGGGCCGGGCGGTGATCAGCGGCGCGTGTTCCGTCCCGTGGACGTGTAGCCGCGACCCGCTCGGGCAGGCGCTGGGCACGGCCGGACCGGGCCGAGGAGAGGAGGCCAGGCATGGACCGCTTCCGGCAAGTGCCGCCGACAGGGCCGATCGGAACGGCAGGCCCGGCCGGAGTCCCGGTGAACCCGGGGGCTCCGGGCGCGGGGGAGACCAAGCGGTTCGTGTTCTCCGGTCGGGAGGGCGCCGTGCAGGCGGGCCGTGATTTCAGTCGGGAGGCCTTGCGGTCCTGGGCCTGGCTGCCGACCGTGGACGAGGAACGGCTGGGGGTCGCCGAGGACCTCCTGCTGATGGTCGCCGAACTGGTCGCCAATGCCTGTCTGCACACCTCCGGTGGGCCGGGCGAACTGCGGCTGAGGTGGGACGGGCGCCGTCTGCGGGCGGAGGTCACGGACACCAGCCCGGTGCCGCCCGAGCTGCGCCCGTACGCCGACCCGGGCCGACCGGGCGGACACGGTCTCCGTGTGGTGGAGCGACTTGCGGGGTCCTGGGGCTGCGCGCCCGAGGGCGGGGGCAAGGTGGTCTGGCTGGAGATTGGGTGCCCGCCGGGTCCGCCGAACCACCGAGAGTGCTCGGCCTGAGGACCGGGCCCGGGACGCTGGGTGGCCGTCCGAGGTCGGCTCGGCAAGAGAGAGCTCGGATCCTGAGTCGGGAACCGATTCCGGGGTAGAAGTCCCAGAGAGCGGCCGTGATCCGTCCGGCTGCCGCAGCACCGTCGACGGTGCCACCGGGACCGCGCTTGAAGAAGCCGGGCACAGGTTCTGGGAAAGGAGTCCGCGACGCATGGGGTGTGAGCCCCACACGTGTCGCCGGGCGTGATGCCGATGCCCTGGAGATCCAGTGTCTATCCGTGTGGAAACCACCGATCGCGAAGCCGTCCCTGCGGGTCTGCCGCCCGATCTGCCGCGACGGCCCACGGCGGCCGAACTCCGCCGCATGGGGAAGTCCGAGGCGCGGGAGCTGAGCGACGCGCTGTTCGGGCGGCTGGCCGGGCTGGCCCGCGAGAGCCGCGCCTACAGCTACGTCCGCGGCACGATCATCGAGCTCAACATGCCGCTGGTGCGCTTCATCGCCGCCCGCTACCGGCACCGGGCCGAGGACATGGAGGACATCCTCCAGGTCGGCACGATCGGCCTGATCAAGGCCGTCGACGGCTACGACCCGCGGCGCGGCCTGGAGTTCGTCACCTACGCGATCCCCACCATCACCGGCGAGATCAAGCGGTTCTTCCGCGACACCTCCTGGCCGGTGCGCGTCCCACGCGGTACGCAGGAGCTCTACCTCGCCGTCGTCCGCGGCTCCGACCGCCTGGAGCAGGAACTCGGCCGGCAGCCGCAGCCCGAGGAGATCGCCGAGGACCTGCACCTCACCGTCGAGCAGGCCACCGAGGGGCTCCTGGCGGGCCGGGCCTGCCACTCCAACTCCCTGGACGCGCTGCGCGACCAGGACACCGACGAGACCGGCAGCGCCCTGCTCGACCGGCTCGGCGGCTGCGACCCCGGCATCGAACTCGCCGACTTCCGCACCGCCGTCCGCCCGCTGCTGGCCCGCCTGCCCGAACGCGAGCAGACCGTCCTCAAGCTGCGCTTCTGGGACGGCTGCACCCAGTCCCGGATAGCCGAGCGGATCGGCGTCTCCCAGATGCACGTCTCCCGGCTGCTCAGTGCCACCCTCGCCCTGCTGCGCGAGCAGTTGGACGACCTGGACGCCGACGGCTGGGCCGACAGCGCGGAGCCGGCGGAATCGGGCTGAGGCCGACCAGGCGAGCCGCGGTTCCGGCGTGCGGCTTCAGGCCGCCGCCCGCATCGCCGCCCGCCTCGGCGGGCCCAACCCGGACGACGACAGCTGTCTACTGGCCGTCCGGCTTCGGGCGGGGCCGGGGCGTTAGCGAACGCGGAACCCGGGTAGCCGCAGCGGCGGACCATGGGGACGGCGGCGCGAGGAGGCGGACGGATGGATCGGCGTGAGCGGGTGGAGCTGCGCGGGATCGAGCGGGGGCTGCGCCGGGACCACGTCCTGGAGCTGAGGCTTCGCGTCGTCGGGTTCCGCCTGCGCGGCCGGGCCTGGGACGTGCTGCGCGGCGTGCGGCCGCGGACCGTGCTGGCGCTCGCCCTGCTGTCGCTGGGCCTGCTCGGGGCAGGCCTGGGGACGTCCGAGGCGCCGTTTCTGTGGGTCTTCACGGGCTGCTGGGCGCTGACCCTGACCATCGCCTTCGCGGTGCTCTGTGCCTGCGCCGACGGCCGCCAGGAGGAAGGGTGAACGCGCTGCCCGCGTCGCGCGGTCCGCTGTCGGCGGCGTTGACGGCCCTGCTCACCTCCGGACCGCCCGGAGCGGGCCGTCTGCCCACACCGCCCGGCCCGTTCGACGAGCCGTGGGGCGAGGACCACCAGCTGGCCCTGCACCTCTGCTACGAGCTCCACGACCGCGGGCTGCCCGGGGTCCTGGACGACTGGGAGTGGGATCCCGAACTCCTGAGATTCCGCCAGGGGTTGGAGCGCTCGTTCCTGGCCGCGGTGCGTGCGGAGGCGGAGCCCGCGCCGCCCTTGCGGGACGCG
This sequence comes from Kitasatospora sp. NPDC001261, assembly GCF_042896795.1. Classification (NCBI taxonomy): domain Bacteria; kingdom Bacillati; phylum Actinomycetota; class Actinomycetes; order Kitasatosporales; family Streptomycetaceae; genus Kitasatospora; species Kitasatospora sp. NPDC001261. The sequence continues at coordinate 28,604 of NZ_JBIAXP010000047.1, read as the reverse complement.
TTCGAAGCACTGCTCACCGAGCCGCCCGACGGCACCGGCCCGTCGCACTTCCTGCTCGCCGAGGGTGAGCGCCGGCACGCCCGCGAGTACCTGGTGCACCGATCGGTCTACCACCTCAAGGAGGCGGACCCGCAGCTGTGGATGCTGCCGAGGATCCATGGGCCCGCACAGGCGGTGCTGACGGCGATCCTCTACGACGAGTACGGCGCCGGACGGCCGGAGCGGGCCCACGCCCGGCTCTTCGAGCGGATGATGGCCGCCTTCGGCCTCGACCCCGGCTACGGGCACTACCTGGACTTCGTGCCGGCGCCGACCCTGGCCGTGGTCAACCTGATGACGCTCTTCGGCCTGCACCGGGCGATGCGCGGGGCGGCCGTCGGGCACTTCGCGACCGTCGAGATCACTTCCTCGCCCGGCTCCGCCCGCTTGGCGGCGGCGTTGGAACGGCTCGGCGGCGGCCCGGACGGCACCCTCTTCTACCGCGAGCACGTCGAGGCGGACGCCGTCCACGAGCAACTCGTGCGCCGCGGGGTCATCGAGGAACTGGTCGCGGCCGAGCCCGAGTTCGCCCGGGACGTGGCGTTCGGCGTGGCCGCGGCCGGGGTGGTCGGCGGGCGCTTCGCGAACCACTTGCTCGACCACTGGTGGGCCGGACGCAGCTCGCTTCGCTCACCCCTCCCGGACGGCACAGGCTGAGCCGGGCCCGCCCGCGACCTCGCGCGCTCCGACCGGGAGAGATGGTCAGCCGGCTGCGGGGAGCCGGATCTCCAGATGCCCGGAAAGTACTCGGGTCACCATGGCCGGCTGGGGTGCGGTGGCCGGGCCGTGCACCACTTCGCCGTCCCGGAGCCGGAACGTGCTGCCGTGCCAGGGGCAGCGCAGACAGCCCTCCACGAGGGAGCCCTCGGAGAGCGGCCCGGACAGGTGGGCGCAGCGCTCGGCCAGCACGTGGCAGCGGTCGCCCTCGCGGACCACGACCACGGCCAGTTCGCCGGCCGTCGCCCGCACGGGCTTCCCCTCCGGGAAGTCCTCCACCGCGCCGAGGGAGACCCAGTCCGCGGGCGCCAGGCGAGGCACGGCGGCGGCCCGGTCGGGGCCGGCGGCCTGCCGGTAGGCCAGGTGCCCGCCGAGCGCGGCGGCGGCCGAGACGGCGGTCGCCCCGGCCAGGCCGAGCGGGGTGTGTCCGGGAGCCGGTCCGGGAAGGCGTGCGAGAGTGGCCGTAAGCCCGACCGTGACCGGAGAACGGGGTCGGCGCCGTCCCTCCGTGGCGGCGGGAGCGGCAGGGCGCAGCGCCGTCGGGCCCTGGCTCAGGAGAGCGTGGTGGCGCCGTCGGGCCGCGCCGAGACCGTTTTTCAGGACAGGGCGGCCTGGCGGAGCGCGGTGACCAGCTCAGTGAGTTCGTGTGCCGCCCAGTGTGATGGTGTGTGGCATGCCGCTGTCGGAGCAATCGGGGCACAAGGGCCGTCCGGTCGTCACGCTGTCCCTGTTGATCACGCTCCGGAGCAGGGATACCACCGCTGCATGGGGCGCGTGATCCAGCACCCCGAAGTCTCACCTCAAGCCGTTCCATCGGGAGACAGCAGTGATCAGACACCGTGCCCCAGGACATCCCGTCGCCGAGGGAGAGGCAGGCGCCCAGGCCCGTGCGCGGTGGTGGCGGGCCGGGGTCGTGGCAGGGGTGTGCGTGGCGCTGGCCGGTGCCGGGCTGAGCCCCGCGACCGCTGCGGCCACGGGGGCCCCGCCGGCCACCGCCCCGGTGCGGACCCGAGGGGCCGACCCGGTGGTCACCTTCGGTTTCACCGGCGCCCCGCAGAGCCTCACCATCCCGGCCCAGGCGGTGGTCACGATCACCGCCGACGGCGCGGGCGGGGCCGACAACGCCGGCACCTCCTGTTCCGTCACGGGGACGGGCGGGACGGGGGCGCGGGTCGTCACCACTCTCCCGCAGACCACCGCCCCGACGACGGTCACCGTCAACGTCGGCGGCACGGGCGGCAAGGGCTGCAACGGCACGGGTTCGGGGGGTGCCGGCGGGTTCAACGGCGGCGCTCCGGGCGGGGGCATCGCGGCCACCGGGTTCGGGGCGGAAGGGCCGGGCGGGGGCGGGGCTTCCAGCGTCAGCGCGGGCTCCTTCCTGGTGGTCGCCGGGGGCGGCGGAGCCGCCGGGGGCACCGGAAGCGGCCTGACGGGCGGCAACGGGGGCAACGGCGGGACGACGCCCGATGCCACCGGCGGTACCACGGGAAGCGCCACCGGCCCCGGGGCCGCGGCGGGGCACGGCGGGGGCGGCGGCAGCACCAGTACGACCACGGGTGGTGCGGGCGGGGCCGCCGGCACCGTCCCGTCCTGTATCGCCACACCGGGTGGGCCGGGAGGCGGGTTCGCCGGTACCACGATTGGCACCGGCGGCGCCGGCGGAGCGATCGACGGCGGCTGTGCCGCCACTGCCACCGGTGCGGGCGGGGGCGGTGGCGGCGGGTACTTCGCCGGCGGGGGCGGCGGCAGCGGTGCCGTCAACAGAACCGGCACGGAGGCGAGCGGCGGCGGTGGCGGTGGGGGAAGCAGCTTCGCGGCCCCGTCGGGCACCGGGACGTCCTATGCGGCCTCGACGATCGGGACGGCGAACCACAACGGCCAGGTGGTCATCAGCTACACCGTGGGCAAGCCGATCACCACGACGCTGACCGCGCTGCCCCAGCGCACCCGGACCGGCTCGCCGGTCGTGCTCAGCGACATCGTCTGCCCCGGCGCGGGCTCCACGACCAGGCCCACCGGAACCGTCACGTTCACCGACACCACCACCGGGACGACCCTCGGCACGGGACGCCTGATCCTCTCCCTCGGCACCTGCGCCGCCGGCGGGACGGTCGCCGCCTTCCGCACCGCGGGCACCCACACCATCACCGCCGTCTACAGCGGTGACTCGGTGTACCAGGACAACAGTGCCGACCCCGAGACCATCACCGTGACGGTGGACCCCTGATCAGAACGCCGCGGCAGCACCGAGGGGCACACCCTCGTCAACCGCAACGAGCACTGCTGCCGGCCCAGATGACAGTGTGACACCAGGCGGGGCCCGCGAGGACGAATCGCGGGCCCCACCTCCATCGCGCCCGAGGCCCGGAAGGACAACAGCTTTTCAGTCTGCGGCCGAGCCGGTCGAAAGACCATGACAACTATCAGCCCCTACCGGTGCCCGGTGTGCCACGACGAGACTCGCCATCACCCGGACCGCGGAGGCATCACGGTCCGGGCTCGTACCGACCACCGGCCGGTGCGAATCCCACCCTCGCTGCGCGTCCCGCGCACTCGATCTCCCAGGAGACGACCCGAATGAGTGTCCTCAAGCTCCAGAACATCGAGGCCCGCGTCAAGATGAGCGCCGTGGCAGTCCTCAGCCTGACGAGCAGCAGCAGCGCCTGCTGCAAGCCCGGCGACCCCGGCCAGCCGTAGCCGGACGGGTCCGTGCGGGGGGCGTGCCGCGTCCCCCGCACGGACCCTGTCGCTTCCACCGGCCGCCCCGGACGATCGCAGAGGCTGACATGCGCAACGAACGATGGGTCTACCGCTTCCTCTTCGCGTGGAACGACACGCTGTTCTTCGACCCGCTCGACGTCTCGTACGAACCGAGCGCGGACCACTTCCTCGCCGGGCTCGACGAGCCGCTGCGGGCGCGGTTCGTCCGCAGCGGCATCTGGTGGAGCCATCGGCCCAGTCCGGACCTGCCGGCGCAGGGCTGGAAGATCCATGTGTCGGCGAGCTGCCGTCACGTGCGCGAGGTCGCCGCCGCAGTGATCGGATACCTGACGGAACGCGGGACCGACTTCAAGATAGCCCTCGACATCAACATCTTCGAGATGCTCAACTCCAAGTCGATGTCCCGGGGAAGCGGCGGCAAGCTCGTCACCGTCTACCCGCGCGACGACGACGAGTTCAGGGCCGTCCTGGCCGACCTGGCCGGACTCCTGGAAGGCTACGAGGGCGCCTACGTCCTGTCGGACCTGCGGTACCGGGACAGCAAGGCGCTGTACTTCCGCTACGGCCAGTTCCTCGACACCCACACCGTCGACGTCCTCGGCCGCCGGCACCCGCGGATCCTCGGACCGGACGGTCCCGTCCCCGACGACCGGGGCCTGGGGCGCGCCCGGCCCGACTGGGTGCCCTGGCCGTTCGACGACTGGAAGCCCGCGGACGAGGAGGAGGACGACGGCCTGCTCGGGGGCCGGTTCCGGGTGACCGGGGCGATCCAGTTCTCCAACAGCGGCGGCGTGTACACGGCCGAGGACACGGCGAACGACGACCGGCCGGTGCTGCTCAAGGAGGCCCGTCCGCACACCAACGTCAACCCCCGTCGGAACCACGACGCCGTGGACATCCTCGGCCGCGAGTGGATGTTCCTGAACCGGCTGGCCGACACCGGCTCGTACCCGGCGCCGATCGCGAAGTTCCGCCACTGGGAGCACCACTTCATCGCCGAGGAGTTCATCGACAGCTCCGACCTCCGCTCGGTGCTGCTCGAACGCAACCCGCTCGCGCGGCCGGGGTTCGACATCGAGCGGTCGCGGGAGTACCTGCGGATCTTCCTCGCGGTCTTCCGCGGGCTGGCCCGCGCGATCCAGGCCGCGCACGACCGCGGGGTGATCCTCGCCGACTTCACCGCCTCGAACCTGCTCGTCGACCCGGACACCTTGGAGGTGACCATCGTCGACCTGGAAGCCTGCCGGCTGGCCGGGACCGACGGCGACGGTGGTACCGACGGCGACGGCGGGAGCGGCGAAGCGGAGCTGGAGCAGCCGGTCGAACTCTTCACACCGGGGTTCAGCCTCTCCCGCGACGGCTTCAGGGCGTTCGGGCCGGAGGGCGACCGCTACGCCCTGGCGTCCACCATGGCGTACTTCGTCTTCCCGATCGCGGCGATGTCGTACCTGCGCGAGGACGTGCTCGACCTGTACCGGATCTTCATCACCGAGGGCCTGGGCTGGCCGGAGCGCGTCCACCGGTTGATCACCGACCTGGCCGGGGACCGGATCGGCCTCACCGACGTGCTCGACGCCCTGGAGCACGAGGCGGACCTGCTCGACCAGGTCGAGGCCCTCCCGGCGCGGCCGGTCGTCGAGGAACGGCTCGGACTGGTGGAGGCGGAGACCGGGGTGGCCGCGTTCGTCGAGGCCGTCGCCGACACCGGCCGGGGCACGCTCTTCCCCGTGGACCCCTTCGCGCACATCACCAACCCGCTGAGCCTCGGCTTCGGCGCGAGCGGCGTGCTGTGGGCGCTGCACTCCTCCGGCATCACGATCCGGCCCGAATGGCGCGACTGGCTCGGCGGCAAGCTGGCCGACATCGACAGCGCGGAGTACCCGGACGGTCTCATGAACGGCCTGGCCGGCATCGCCTGGGCGGCCGACTCGCTCGGGTTCGGGACCGAGGCCGGGCAGCTGCTGGCCCAGGCCAACCGGCGCGCGGTGGAGCAGGGCGACCACACCTTCTACTACGGCCTCGCCGGAGTGGGGATGACGAACCTGCGCTTCTTCCTGCAAGGCCGCGACCCGCGCGATCTCGCCGCGGCACGGGACTGCGCGCGAGCCCTGCACGACACGGTGCGGCTGGATGGCGGGCGGGCCTACTGGGTGAACGAGTTCGCCGCCGAGGGGCCGATGACCGGCCTCGGCTTCGGACAGGCCGGCGTCGCGATGTTCCTGCTGCGCATGCACCAGGTCACGGGAGAGGAGCACCACCTGCGCCTCGGACGGCAGGCGCTCGCCTGGGAGATGGCCCACGCCAAGCCCCTGGACGGCGGGGGCCCGGTCATGTTCGAGCACGAGGGAACCATGGAGCCGTACATCGAGGTCGGGTCCGCGGGCGTGGCGCAGGTACTGCTGCGCTACGGCGACCTGGAGGCGGCACGCGCCGTCCTGCGCGGGCTGGACGTCCGCTACTCGGTGCTGCCCGGGTACGCCTTCGGCATGAGCGGGATCGCCGACGCGCTGCTCGACGCGGCCGATTTCACCGGAGACCGCTCCTACCGCGACAAGGCGCTGACGCAGCTCGACACCGTCCGGAAGGTGTTCCTGTTCGAGCCCGCCGAGCGCTTCGGTCTGCCGCGCCAGGACGGCCGGACCCCGCTGGGTCTCCCCGGTGAGGGGCTGCTGCGCTGCTCCTGCGACTACCTGACCGGGTCGGCGGGCCTGCTGCGGGTGCTCCACCGGGTGAACACCGGAGGCACCGCCGACTTCCTGCTGGACGAGGCGGCGCGGTGAACAACCGGTTGTGGCGTACCTTGCGGGGCCACCGGGCCCCGTTCGTGGTGGTCCTCGTCGCCGAGGCCACCACGGGCGGGCTCGAGGCCCTGCTGCACCCCCTGCTGCTCAAGGCCCTGTTCGACCAGGCGATCCTCACCGCCGACTTCCGCGGGTTCCTCGTCCTCGGCCTCGGGTACCTCCTGTTCGGACTGACCCTCACCATCACGGACTACTGCGTCGCCTGTTGGCGCAAGCGCCTCGAGAACGCGTTCACGCTGGTGCTGGAGACGGAGTTGCTGAGCCGCACGCTCGGCCTGGACGGCCGAGAGGTGGCGAAGGCGGGAAACGCCTCGTACGTCAGCCGCATCCACAACGACGTCGCCCAGGGCGTCCTGCCGGCCATCGACGTCTCCCTCCGCATCGCGCGCCAGGCGGTCGCGTCGGTCGCCTTCCTCGGTGTGCTGTTCTACCTGTCCTGGCAGGCCAGCCTCATCCTGCTGGTGATCGTGCCGCCGCTGGTGCTCGTGAGCAACCGGCTCGGCAGGCGGATCGAGCAGAACACCGGGCCCGAACGCGAGGCGGAGGCGCGGTACATCAACACGCTGACCCGCACGCTGGAGTCCTTCCCCGCCCTGCGCGGACTGCCGTCGCTGCTGCCGGGCACCCGCGCGGTGAACCGGGACGCGTTGCGCGGGTTCCTCGACCTCACCTTCGTCAACTTCCGGCTGTCACAGCGGCAGCGAACCCTCAGCGACCTGGTGATGAACCTGTCGGACACCGCCTCGATGATCACCGGAGCCTTCTTCGTCTTCGCCGGGCGGATGTCGTTCGGCAGCTTCCTCGCCTTCGTGAACTCGCTGTGGCGGGCGGTGACCGGGATCTTCGACCTCGTCAACATGATTCCGCAGGCCCGCCGGAGCAACGCGGTCCTCAAGCGGATCGAGTCCCTGCGGGACTCCGGGCAGGCCCCGTACTACGAGGAGGGGGCCCTGGTGCGGGTCCGCGGAGTCCGGGTCGGGTACGGCGAGGGGGCCAAGGTGTCGATCGACGAGTTCGACCTGCGCGTCGGTGAGCGCGTGCTGCTCCGCGGCCCCAACGGTTGCGGGAAGACCACGCTCCTGCACGTCATGGCCGGGACCCTCGCCCCCGACGCCGGGGCGGTCACCCTGCCGCCCCGGGTGGCGAGCCTGACCGCCCCGGTGCACCTGCCTCCGCTGCCGGTGCGCGAACTGGTCGCCGACGAGCGGCTGCGCGCCGCGATGGGTCTGGACGGCCTGGCCGACCAACTGCCCTCGGACCTGTCGTCCGGCCAGCGTCAGCGGGTCGGGGTCGCCGTGCTCCTGCACGAGGACGCGGACGTGTACCTGGCCGACGAACCGTTCGCGAACCTCGACGACGGCGGCAGGGAGCTGGTGTTCCGGGTGCTTCGGGAGCGGACCGAGGGGCGCGCCCTGCTCGTCGTGCACCACGGGGACGAGGCCATCGACGGCCGCTTCGACCGGGTGGCGACCCTCACCGGGCTCCGTTAGGCGCCCCGAGTGGTCGCGGACGTGGCAGCCGGGTGGTGTACGGATCGGCCGACCTGGAAGCCGGGGCGGCGGAAGCCCGGGTGGCGGGGCCTCCCGCCGGGTCAGGAGGCCTCGAACGGATCGTCGTACCATCCCCGGTTCGCGCCGTGAGCGGGGCCCGGCCGCCGGCCGGAGCGGTGCACCCAGCCGGCGACGCCGACCCGCGAGGAGCACTGCAATCGCCGCATCGCCTCGCGGAGGTGGTTGACCACGGTCCACTCCGAGATGCCCAGGCGACGTGCGATCTGGTGGTTGCTCAGCCCGTCGGCCACCAGGAGCGAGACCTGAAACTGGCGATTCGTCAGCTTCCTCTTCGGCGGTGTCCCGGTGGAGTCCGACTCGCCGAGGGAGCAGAGCAGGTCCGGGAGCGCGGTGGCCGCGCCGGCTGCCAGTGCGTGGGTGAACTCGTCCTCGGTGAGCCGGCGGCGGATGCCGGGGAGCAGCCGGGCGGTGGCCAGGTCGGGATCCGCGGGGTCGCCGGGAATGCCGGCCCGCCCCGGATAGAAGCTGCCCAGCAGTCGGGCGGCGTCGGTCGCCCGCGCCGGTGCCGGGCGCAGGGGGCTCGCGACCAGGCCGACCAGCGCGCCGAGCGTGGCGACGGCGCCGAGCGGGCGCAGCTGGGCCAGCCCCTCGACGTAGTGGGCGCGGGACGCGGACGGATCGCCGTCGGCGGCGGCGAGCAGGCCCAGGTGGAGCAGGGCCGTGCCGGCCAGCAGCGCGTCCCCCCGGTGCCGCGCCGCGGTCAGCACCCGGTCCGCCAGCGCGCTGCCGGGACCGGTTCGACCGAGCCGAAGCTCGGCCAGGGCAGCCTCCAACTCGACGCGCAGGGCTGCCGGTTCGTCGTCGGCCCCGCGGAGGAGCTCTGCCGCCCGAGTGAGTGCGGCGAGGGTTCGGGCGGGGTCACGGTCGAACCCGGTCAGGCCCCGCAGTCGCAGGAGTCGGGCCGCCGCGGAGGGGGCATCGGGTGTGGTCCGACATCGGTCCGACTCTGCTGAGGCTGCCTCGATCTCGTCCAGCAGGACAGCCGCCGACTCGTGGTCGCCGTCGAGCAGTCGGGCTTCGGCGCGGATCAGTGCCAGCCGGACGCGCGCCCGCTCACCGGTGGCACTGGTGGAGCCGAGCAGCGCGGCGTCCCGGTCGGTCCAGGCCGGGCCGAGGCCGACGAGGCGGGCGTGGGCGAGCAACCGCTCCATCAGGTCGAGGGCCTCGGCAGTGAGCCCGTGGCCGGTCAGGGTGTTGACCGCCAAGCGGAGGTTGGCCTCCTCGACGCGCAGGGCGAGCAGGGCTGTCGGCTGGTCACCGGCGGCCAGCCGACGGCCGGCCCCGGCCGCGAGCCGGGCGTAGTAGCGCGCGTGGCGGAGCATGGGGACGGTGAACCTGCCGTCGGCGGGCCGGGCCTCGGGCAGGCCGTCGAACGGCACATGAAGTCGCGTTTCGGTTGCACCGGCCAATCGGCCGGACGGCCGGTCCTCGAGCGTCAGCGACTGCCGACCGAGCAGGGCTTCGAGCGCCGCAGGGAAGGCGCTCGGCGTGATCCCGGACACCGCCCGGAGCGCCTCGGGTCCGAACCCGCCGACGAACAGCGGCGTGCAGGACAGCAGCCGCGCCTCGTCGGCGCCGAGCGGGCCGCCCCGCCCCGTTGGTTGTCGCGCCGGCCGGCGCGCTGGCGGGACGCGCGGCCCGGCGCAGGGGGCCGCCCCGCCGCCCGGAATCCTGCCTCCTGCGGCTCCGCCTCCTCCCGCCCCGCCGAGTGCGGTCAGCACGGTGCCGATGCCCTCCAGCGCCGCCACCCGGGCCGCGATCACCAACGCGCCTGGCAGGCCCCGGAGTTCCACGCAGATCCGGCCTACGGCCTGCTGGTTCCGGGCGGTCACCGTGAAGCACGGGCTCCAGGCCTGCCGGGCGGCCGTGAAGACCTGCACCGAAGGGATGCGGCAGAAGGCGTCCAGGTCGATCGGTGACCAGTCCACCGGAACGGCCAGTGGGTCCACCCGGTACGCCACGTCGGCGCCGGTGGCTGGCAGGCGACCGGTCGCGAGCAGCTTCGCCCCACTCGAGGCGCACCGGGCCAGCAGCGCCGGATACTCGTCCGGTTCGATCTGATCGACAGTCAGCAATGAAGCCGGGCAGGGAGTTCCGGTCGCGGCGCCCGCCGCTCGGTACTGCTCGGCGACCGCGGACGCCAGCCGGGTCTTGCCGCTGCCCGGAAGGCCGTGCAGCAGCACGCCCGGCACGGTGGGGTCGGCGAGCAGCCGCAGCAACTCGGCCGTCTCACGTGCCCGCCCGAACAGCTCACCCGTGACGGCCCGGTGGTCCGCGGGCTCCGGCTGGGGGACGGTGGACTCGAACAAGCTGGTCATGGACGGCTCCAGAGCTGGCTCCACCTACGCGGCGCCCGTGCGCCGGCGGGATCGTCCGTACTGATGCTGGATGTCGGCCGCTGCCGGCGGTATCCCAGAGTTCTGGGATACCGCCGGGGGATCGCGGACCGCCGCGGTGCCCGCCGGGCGTTCGAGGGCGAGGGGCACGGGAGTCCGTGGTGTCGTCTCCGCCGGGGCCGGCGGTGCCGCATCGTCCGGAAGGTCTGGTCCCCCTTGGAAAACGCTGCACAAACGATTCGACTGGGCGACCGGTGCTGAACCGCTGCACCGTGGCCGCGTGACCTCGCTCATCCGAACCCGTTCCGACCTGGATCTCGGCGGCAGGCAAGTGCCGGGTGCCGCAGACCTGGGTCGTCTCCTGGACCTGTCGGCGCACGGCGACGAAGGCGCGTCCGAGGTGCTCCACCGTACGGTTGCCGCACCCGTGTACGGAGTCGCTTTCCACCCGCGGCCTCCGGTGGTCCGGTCCGTGCCGGCGTCCATCCGGGACGGGTGGACCTGCGCGCCGTCGACCGGGAGGCTGTGCGCGTGACCATCGGCCGACAGTTCCCCGCCCGGGAGCGCCCCGCTCCCGGGAGCCCGCCCACCGGGACGCCCGAATGCGAGGCGTCGCCGTGCGCGGGCATCGCCGCTCCGGGGCCGGCCGAGCCGCACACGGCCCGGCCGGGCCGGAGCCCGCTGCCGGTCATCGCCGCCGTGGCGGTGTGCCGCGCGGGGTTCGCCGTGGGGAGGACCGCAGGATGGTGACCTCATCGGCCGGCCGAGGACCCGGCCGGCGGATCGGAGTGCGATCCGGAGACCCCGACCCGGCACCCGAGCCGGTGGACCTTGTCGGGCTTCCGACCGGCCGCGTGGCCCAGCGGCTGGGTGTGTCACCCACGACGGTCCGTTCCTGGGAACGCCGCTACGGCATCGGCCCGGCCCATCGGGAGACCGGACACCACCGCCGTTGGAGCCCCCGGGACATCGCCGTCCTGGAGACGATGTGCCGGCTGACGGCACGCGGGGTGCCTCCGGGCGAGGCGGCGAGGGCGGCCCTGGCCGAGCGCGACGTCTCCGTACACGAGGACAGCCCGCGACGCGCTCTCCCCGAGCCGCGAACGGACTCACAGGGCGGCGAGCGGCTCGGGCACGGTCCGGGCGGAAGCCACGCCTCGCGGGTCAGAGCGGTGCGCCCTGAATGCCGGGGCCTGACCCGGGCGGCGGTGCGGCTGGACGGGCCGGAGGTCGCCCGGATCCTGCGGGAAGCGGTGGACGCGCTCGGGGTGGTCGACGCGTGGACGGAGGTCATGATGCCCGCGCTGCGCGCCGCGGGCCGCAGGTGGGCGGCGGACGGCGAGCAGTACGTCGAGGTCGAGCACCTGCTGTCCTGGCACGTCTCCAGCGCTCTGCGGGGCGTGGCCGTCGGCGGGCCCGCCGCCCGCCAGGTGAGGCCCGTCCTCTTGACGGCGACGCCCCTCGAACTGCACACCCTCGCCATCGAGGCCACGGCCGCGGCGCTCACGGAGCGCGGGGTCCCCTTTCGCATACTGGGCGCGGCCGTCCCGCCCCGGGCCCTGCTCGACGCCGTCCACCGGATCGGGCCGTCGGCCGTGATGATCTGGTCCCAGGACCAGCACACCGCGGACCGCGAGCTGGTGCGCAGGGTCGGCGACAGGGTGTGGGGCCCGCGCGGCGCCCGCGGCGGAGCCCTGGTCGTGGCCGCCGGTCCCGGTTGGGCCCGCGACCAGCCCCGGGCCGGCGCAGCCCGCCCCCGCACCCTCGCGGACGCCGTCGACCTCCTGGAGCAGGCCGTCACGGCCTGAAGTCCCACCACCGACAGACCGTCCCGTCCCCTGTCCCGGGCCTGCTCGGGGCGCAACGGCCCGGCCGGGCCGAGCCCGCGGCCCGAACCGGCGGGTTCGCGCCCCTGCCACGCGCCGACACCCGACCACCCCGACCGCACTCCCTGCGAGGCACCGCCCGTGACCGTCTCCATCGCCCTGTTCACCCAGGACCTGCGGCTGCACGACAACCCGGTCCTGCACGCCGCCCACACCGCGGCCGACCAGGTCGTGCCGCTGTTCGTCCTCGATCCCGCCGTCGAGGGCGCCGGGTTCGCCGCGCCCAACCGGCTGGCCTTCCTGGCCGACTGCCTCGCCGACCTGGACGCCTCGCTGCGCCGGGCCGGCTCCCGGCTGGTCGTGCGCCCGGGGCGCGACCGCCGAGCAGGCGGCCAGGGTCGCCGCCGAGGCCGGTGCCGCCACCGTCCACGTCGCCGCGGGCGTCAGCGCCTTCGCGCACCGGCGGGAGGAACGGCTGCGCGAGGTGTTCGGCGACCGCCTGCACGTCCACGACGCCTCGCTGACGGTCGTCCCGGCGGGCCGGATCACCCCGGCCGGCCGGAGCCACTACGCGGTCTTCACCCCGTACCACCGCGCCTGGCGGCAGGCCCCCCACCGCAGCGTCCTGGCCGCGCCCCGGGTGATCCGCACGCCGGACGGTATCGGCAGCGAGAACCTCGTGTTCAGGGGCCCGCTCTCGCCCTCCCTGCCGCACGGTGGCGAGAGAGCGGGCCGGGAACTCCGGCGTCGCTGGGACGTCGACGCGTACGCCGACGTCCATGACGATCTGGCGGCCGACGCCACCTCCCGGCTCTCCCCGTACCTGCACTTCGGCTGCCTGTCGGCCACCGAGCTTGCGGCAGGCGCGCTCCAGCGCGGCGGGCCCGGAGCGGAGGCCTTCGTCCGGCAGCTCGCCTGGCGCGACTTCCACCACCAGGTGCTCGCCGCCCGCCCCGACGCCGCACACCGCGACTACCGCGCCCGGGACGACCACTGGCACCACGACGAGCGCGAGGCCGAGGCCTGGCGGCAGGGCCGCACCGGCTACCCGATCATCGACGCCGGGATGCGCCAGCTCGCCGAAGAGGGCTGGATGCACAACCGGGCCCGCCTGCTGACGGCAAGCTTCCTCACCAAGTCGCTCTACCTCGACTGGCGGATCGGCGCGGCCCACTTCCTCTCCCTGCTCGTCGACGGCGACATCGCCGTCAACCAGCTCAACTGGCAGTGGGTCGCGGGCACCGGCACCGACACCCGCCCCAACCGGGTGCTCAACCCGCTGCGCCAGGCCGACCGCTACGACCCCACGGGCGACTACGTACGCCGATGGGTGCCCGAACTGGCCCACCTGCCCGGGCCGTCCATCCACCGCCCCTGGCTCCTCGACGGAGACTACCCGCCCCCGATCGTCGCGCCCGAGGACCTCACGGCCCGGTTCCAGCACGGCCGGCCGGTCCTCGGCGCGGGCGAACGCCAGGACCGGCCGCCGGGCCCGCCGGTCCACCCGGTCGCGGGCTCCGGAAGCAAGGCGGGATCCTGGTCCCGTCGGTCCGGGCACCGGCAGGAATCGACACCCTTGACGTCGGACGAGGAGCCGAGATGAACGCCTTGCGACCCGACTCGAAGCGCTGCCTGGTGACCGGCGCGAGCGGCTACATCGGCGGCCGTCTGGTGCCCGAACTGCTCGCGCGCGGGCACTCCGTGCGTTGCCTGGTGCGCGACCCCGACCGGCTGCGGGACCAGCCGTGGCGGCCCGACGTCGACGTCGTCCCCGGCGACGTGAACCGGCCCGAAACCCTCACGGGGGCCCTCGACGGCGTCGACGCCGCCTACTACCTCGTCCACTCCCTCGGCACCGGACCCTCCTTCGAGACCACCGACCGGGAAGCCGCGCGAGCCTTCGGGGCTGCCGCCGCGGCCGCCGGCGTCACCCGGATCGTCTACCTCGGCGGCCTCGTGCCCACCGCGGTGCCGGAAGCGGACCTGTCACCCCACCTGAGGTCCCGCGCCGAGGTCGGCCGGATCCTGCGCTCCAGCGGCGTCCCGACCGCCGAGCTGCGCGCCGCCGTGATCATCGGCTCCGGCAGCGCCTCCTTCGAAATGCTCCGCTACCTCACCGAACGCCTGCCCGCGATGGTCACCCCTCGCTGGGTGTCGACCCGTATCCAGCCGATCGCCGTCCGCGACGTCCTGGGCTACCTCGCCGCCGCCGCCGACCTGCCACCCGAGGTGAACCACACCTTCGACATCGGCGGCCCCGACGTCCTCGACTACCGGCAGATGATGCGGCGCTACGCCCGCGCGGCCGGACTGCGCCGCCGCCTCATCGTCCCCGTGCCCGTCCTCACCCCCCGCCTCTCCAGCCACTGGGTCGGCCTGGTGACCCCGGTGCCGAACTCCATCGCCCGCCCCCTGGTCGAGTCCCTGCGCCACGAGGTCGTCTGCGGCGAGCACGACATCGCCGAGTGGATCCCGGACCCGCCGAACGGGCTGACCGGCTTCGACCAGGCCGTCACGCTCGCCCTGCGCCGCATCAAGGACGCCGACGTCGCCACCCGCTGGTCCTCCGCCTCCCTGCCCGGCGCCCCGAGCGACCCCCTGCCCACGGACCCCGACTGGGCTGGCGGCAGCCTCTACCAGGACATCCGGGAACGCACCGTCACCGCGTCGGTCACCGCAGTCTGGCGGGTCATCGAAGGCATCGGCGGTGACAACGGCTGGTACTCCTTCCCCCTCGCCTGGGCCCTGCGCGGCTGGCTCGACCGCGCGGTCGGCGGCGTCGGACTGCGCCGGGGCCGCCGTGACCCGGCCCGGTTGCGGGTCGGGGACTCCCTCGACTTCTGGCGGGTGGAGGAGATCGAACCCGGCCGGCTGCTCCGCCTGAGGGCCGAGATGCGCCTGCCCGGGCTTGCCTGGCTCGAACTCTCCGTCACACCCGACGGCGAGCACGGGGCGCGCTACCGGCAACGGGCCCTGTTCCACCCGCACGGCCTGGCCGGACACGCCTACTGGTGGGCCATCGCCCCGTTCCACAGCGCCGTCTTCGGAGGCATGGCCCGCAACATCACGGAACGCGCCCTCCGCGCCGATTGAACGGCTCTCCACCAGTCCGCGACCAGCCGCACGGCGGTCGAACCGGCCGGACGCCGGGACGCTGTAGGGGCCCCGGGCGGCAGGCGGCGGACGGGCGTCACATCCGGCGGACGCGCAGGACGCTGGTCAGCATCGGGAGGATGAACTCGCCGTCGCCGGTCTCCGGTCGGGCGGCGAGGTAGGTGCGGGTCGCCGCCAGGAGGGCCTCGCGTTCCTGCTCGGGCATGACCAGGACGCCGGCCTTGGTGGCGAGGGTCGAGACGAGGGAGTCGGCGGTGCGCCGCTGGCCGTGGGGGAACTCCGCCTGCTCGGGTGAGTCGAACCAGGCGTCGGCGCCGCCCGACGCGGGCAGGTGCATCCGGGCCGTCTCGGTGCGCCAGCTGCCGGGCACGTCGCGGGGGCCGATGGCGGCGGGGCCGGTGACCTCGGCGAGGCCGGCCACCCAGTCGACGCCGTCGTCGAAGACGTTCCACAGGCCGGCCAGGACGCCGCCGGGCGCGAGGACCCTGGCGATCTCGGGCCCCGCGGCGGCCATGTCGAACCAGTGCATGGCGTTGCCGGACACCACGGCGTCGACCGACCCGTCCGGCAGCGGGATCGCCTCGGCGCTCCCCTCCAGCGCGCGGACGTCCGGCAGTGTGCCGCGCAGTTCGGCCAGCATCGCCGGGTCGGGTTCGACCGCGACGACCTGGTGGCCCAGCGCGACCAGCGTGGCGGTGAGCTTGCCCGTTCCGGCGCCGAGGTCGAGCACCCGTGGGCCGGGCGCGGCTTCGAGCGCCCAGTGCACCGCGGCGTGCGCGTAGTCCGGGCGGTGCTCGGCGTAGGCGACCGCCGCCCGGCCGAACGACGAGCCATGCAGCCGTCGTTCGTCCTGCGCCGGCACCTGTCCGGTGGGCGCGTGGCCGCGGGTGTCGTCCCGGTGGTGCTCGGTGCTGTGGTCGGTCCCCGTCATCGTGGCTCCTCGTGGTCGGCGGGCTGTGCCGGGTGCACAGCGCGCGGGCGTCCGCCCGGGGTCGACCGGCCCCGGGGCGCGAGCTATCGGTTCGATGTATCGGATCGATAGCTCGGGAGGGTAGGTGCTGCCGCCTTGCGGGACAAGGGACGAGGGACAAGGCCCACGTCTGCTGACCGGGGATCAGAACGGATGTACGGTCCGGTGATCGCTACCCTGGCGCGGTGACGATCGAGCTGCGCGTGCTGTCCACGGTCTCCTGCCGGGGTGAGGAGGTCACCGCGCCCGGGCTGCGGGGGCTGCTCGCCCTGTTGGCCGGGGAGGTGCGGGCCGGGTGCGGCCGGGGGCGGCTGGTGGACGGGCTGTGGCCGGAGCAGCGGCCCGAACGGCCGGAGAAGGCGCTGCAGGTGCTGGTGTCGCGGGCCCGGGCGAAGTTCGGGGCGGAGCTGATCGCCAGCACGCCGACCGGGTACCGGCTGGGGCTCGGGGAGGAACGGGTGGACGCCTCGGCGGTGCTGCTGCACGCCGCCGCCTGCGCCGAGAAGGCCCGGGCCGGGGACCATGCCGGGGCGCTCGCCGAGGCCGAGGCGGGGCTGGACCTCTGGGGCGGGGACACCGCTCCCGCGGAGCCCGAGGGGACGGACCCGGTGTCCGCGCTGCGCGCCGAACGGGCCCGCACCCACCGGGTGTTGCGGCGGGCCCGGGCGCTCGCGCTGGCGCGCACCGGGCGGCACGCGGCGGCCGTCGAAGCGCTCGCCGAGGAGGCCGCCGGGCAGCCGCGCGACGAGGAGGTGCTGCTGGAGCTGCTGCGCTGCGAGGCCCGGACGGCCGGGGCGGCGGCCGCGCTCGGCCGGTACGACCGCTACCGCCGCGGCCTGCGGGACGCCCTGGGCGCCGACCCGGGGCCCGAACTGCGCGCACTGCACCAGGAGTTGCTGCGCGGTGCGGCGGCTCCGGTGCGGCGCGGGGTGCCGCACGAGCCGAACCCGCTGGTCGGCCGGGAGGCCGATCTCGCCGCCGTGGCGGAACTGCTGGGCGCCGCCCGGGTGGTGTCGGTGGTCGGCCCCGGCGGGCTCGGCAAGACCCGGGTCGTCGCCGCCGTGGCGCGCGGGGCGGCGCAGCGGGTGGTGCACCTGGTGCCGCTGGCCGGAGTGGCGGCCGACCAGGACGTGGCCGGGGCGGTGGCCGCCGCCCTCGGCGCGGGCGACCGGGCGGGGATCGCCGGTGCGCTCGCCGCCGGGCCGGTGCTGCTGGTACTGGACAACTGCGAGCAGGTGGTGCGCGGTGTCGCCGACCTGGTGCACGCGCTGGTGGCCGCCCGCCCTGACCTGCGGGTGCTCACCACCAGCCGCACCCCGCTCGGGATCTCCGCCGAATCGGTGTACCTGCTCCCGGAGTTGGACCGGGCGTCCGCCGTCGAGCTGTTCACCCAGCGGGCCCGGGCGGCCCGCCCGGACGTCGAGCTGCCGGCCGGCCCGGTCGCCGCGCTGTGCGCCCGGCTGGACGGGCTCCCATTGGCCCTGGAGCTGGCGGCGGCCCGGGTGCGGGTGCTGGCGGTGACCGAGATCGCCGACCGGCTGGCCGACCGCTTCGCCCTGCTGCGCGGCGGGCCCCGGGACGCGCCGCAGCGCCACCGCACCCTGCAGGCCGTGGTCGACTGGAGCTGGAACCTGCTGGACCCGCCGGGCCGGGCCGCCCTGCGCGCGCTCTCCGTCTTCCCCGGCGGCTTCACCGCCCGCGCCGCCGGGCGACTGCTCGACGACCCCGACGTCCTGACCGTCCTGGAGGACCTGGTCGACCAGTCGCTGCTGCGCCTGACCGACACCCCGAGCGGGGGACGGTTCCGGATGCTGGAGACGGTCCGCGAGTTCGGCGCGGCCGAGCGGACGAAGGCGGCGGAGGACGAGGCCGTCACCGCCCGGTTCCTGCTCTGGGCACGGGAGTTCGGCATCGACCACCACGACGGCCCGTTCGGCCCGGCGGCCGTACCGGAGTGGCGGCTGGTCCGCGCCGAGCAGGACAACCTGGTCCGGGCGCTGCGGCTGGCCCTCGCCGCCGGGGACGGGCCCGCCGTCGCCGCGACCGCCGCCGTCCTCGCCGGGCTGTGGACCACCGAGGGCAACTACGTCCGGCTGCTCGCCCTCGCCGAGGACACCGGCGGCCCGGTCTCCCGGCTGCGGCCCGGGCCCGAACTGCTGGAGCCGGTGCGCACCCTCGCCGCCCTGAGCACCGTCAACACCCTGCTCGCCGCGGGCGGCGGGCTCGGCACCGGCACCGGCGCGCTGCGGCTGCTCGCCGCCCTGCGGCGGCTGCCCCCGGCCGCGCCGGACACCCCGGTGCGGGCCATCGCCACCGTGATGGCGGCCGTCCCCGAGGTGCTCGGCCCGAACGATGGCGAGGTGGGCGCCCCGGGCGGCGGGCTGTTGGCGGCCCTGTGCGCCGCCCCCGAACCCCTGCTCGCCGGTGTGGCCGAGGCGGTGGCCGGCTACCGCTGGGAGGCCGCGCAGGAGATGGAGCGGGCGACCGCCTCGGCGCGGCGGACGCTGGCGGCCTTCGAGACGCTGCCGGTGCCCTGGCTGCGGGTGCTGGCGCTCGCCCGGCTCGGCGAGCTGCATCTACAGGGGGAGCGGGGCTCCGAGGCCCTGCCGCTGCTGGGCGCGGCGATGGCGGAGCTGGACCGGCTCGGCGACTGGAACGACATGCTGGGCCTGCGCTGGGGCATGGTGATCGGCAGCTTGCAGGCCGGGGACCCGGACGGCGCCGAGCACTGGCTGGAGCTGGCGGTGCGGCACCAGCCCGCGGAGGCCGCCGAGCTGCCCGCCCCCGAGCTCGGCGTCCGGGCCGAACTCGCCCTCGCTCGGGGCGAGGTGGACGCCGGTCTGGCGCTGTGGCGGCGCTCCGCCGAGCTGCTCGCCAGGGCCGCGGAGCCGCCCGCCGAGCCGTCCTGGACGCTGGAGCCGATGGCGGCCTGCGTGGCCGCGCACGCCCGGTACGGCGAGTCGGAGCGGGTGGCCGCCCTGGCGGCTTCCCTCCCGGAGTGGCTGGTCGAACTGCTGGGCCGGCCGGCCGCGTTGGTGGAGGGCCCGCTCGCGGGGGCGCTGCTGCTCGCGCTCGGCCTGATGGCGCTGGACCGGGGCGGCCGGGAGGGCGATCCGGAGCGGACCCGGACGGGCGTACGGCTGGTCGTGCTGGCCGAGCGGTTCCGCTGCCTGCGTACCTTCCAGCCGACCATGGGCTCGGCGGCGGCCCGGGCGGACGCGGAGCGGGCCGACCCGGCGGAGTACCGCCGGGCGGTGGCCGCGTACGCGGCGCCTGACCGGTCCGCCCTGGCGGCCGAGGCGCGCCGGCTGGTGGGCGGCTGAGCGCGGAACCCAGAACGGGCCCCGACACGCCGGCGCCCGCTCAGAGCCGCACCGGCAGCCGCAGCAGGTGGAAGCCGTCGGCCGGCCAGTGGCCGAACTCCAGCCCGTCCCGCGCGACCCCGAGAGCCGCCTCCGGCCGCCGGATCAGCACCTGGTCCAGCACCACCGAGGTGACCAGCCGGCCGAGGGCCGCGCCCAGGCAGTAGTGCGCGCCGTGGCCGAACGCCAGGTGGCCGTCGCCGCGCCCGAACTCCCGGGCGATGTCGAGGCGTTCTGGCGCCTCGCCGTACTCCCGCGGGTCGTGGTCGGCGGCCAGCAGGGCGACGGTGACCGGGTCGCCGGTGCGCAGCGCCGTCCCGGCGAAGGTGAAGTCCTCGGCGGCGTACAGGGTGGCGCCGATCCGCACCAGGGTGATGTACCGCAGCAGTTCGGGCACGGCCCGCTCCAGCAGCTGCGGCTCGGCGCGCAGCCGGGCCAGCTGGTCGGGGTGGTCGAACAGGGCGAGCAGGCCGTGGGCGAGGAACAGCGCGGGCGGGGTGATGCCGGTGTTGATCAGCAGGAAGACGGCCGCGACCAGGTCGTCCTCGTCCAGCGGCTGCTCGCCCTCGCGGGTGTCGTGGGCCAGGGTGGAGACGAGGTCCCCGGTGGGTTCGGCGCGGCGGTGCGCGATCAGCTCCTTGACGTGGTCGACGATGCCGACCAGGCCCTCGACCGTGCGGCTGCCGTCGCCGTACGCGAAGTCGCGGATCCAGCCGCAGACCCGGGGCCGGTCGGCCTCCTCGACGCCGACCAGTTCGCAGATCACCTGGGTGGTCAGCGGGTAGGCGAACTCGCCCAGAAGGTCGGCCGGTTCGTCCCGGGCGGCGAGGCCGGCCAGCAGCTCGGCGGCGGTGCGCTCGACGAAGCCGCGCAGGGCGGCGATCCGGCGGGCGGTGAAGGCGCGGGTCAGGGGCGCGCGGCGGCGGGCGTGCTCCTCGCCGTCGAACAGCGCCAGGTGGCCGGAGAGGTAGCCGGCGTACTCGGCGGGGAAGCTGTCGAAGGCGGCGGCCAGCAGCTCGTCCTGCGGGTCGGATCCGGCGTCGGCCGGAGCGGCGAGCCCCGCCCGGTCCCGGACCAGCCGGGGCTCGGTGAGCGCGGCCTTCACGTCGGCGTAGCGGGTGACGAGCCGGACCGGGGTGTCCAGGCCGGGCAGGACGACCCGGGGCAGCTCGGTCTGCTCGCGGAAGCGGGCGTAGGCGCCGACGGGGTTCTCGACGTCCTCGGGGGTGAGCCGGACGGGGGCGGTGGTCATGGCGGGTCTCTCCTTCGTCACACGGCTGTGCGGCTTTCGATGCCTCGGAGCTTGCCGGGGCCCGCCTTCAGTGCGGTTTCACCGTGGTTTCAGTCGTCCGGGCGGTGGCGCGGACGGTGTAATTGAACGCGTTCAGAAGTTTGGGCTAGGCTGGGCTCCCAGGAACCGGGGGCAGGAGGGGGAAGCCATGAAGGTCGTCATTCCCGGCGGATCGGGGGCACTCGGGGCGCTGCTCGACCGGAGCCTGACCGCCGCCGGACACCAGGTCGTGGTGCTGAGCCGCAGGCCCGCCGGGCCCCGGCAGGTCGGCTGGGACGGACGGACCCTCGGCGCCTGGGCGGCCGAGGTCGACGGGGCCGACGTCGTGCTCAACCTCGCCGGGCGCAGCGTCAACTGCCGCTCCACCGAGGCGAACCGGCAGGAGATGATGGACTCGCGGGTGCAGTCGACCCGGATCGTCGGCGAGGCCGTCGCGGCCGCCCGCCGCCCGCCCGCGCACTGGCTCCAGATGAGTACCGCCACCGTCTACGCCCACCGCCACGACGCCCCCAACGGCGAGCTGGACGGCCTGATCGGCGGCAGCGAGCCCGACGCCCCGGCCGCCTGGCGGCACAGCATCGACGTCGCCCGGGCCTGGGAGCGTGCCCAGGCGGAGGCCGACACCCCGCACACCCGCCGGGTCGCCCTGCGCACCGCCGCCGTCCTCGGCCCCGAGCGCGGCGGATCCCTCGACGCGCTCTCCTGGCTGGCCCGGCTCGGCGCCGGCGGCCCCGTCGCGGGCGGCGCCCAGTACGTCTCCTGGATCCACGAGCGCGACTTCGCCCGCGCCGTCGAGTTCCTGATCGCCCGCGAGGACCTCACCGGCCCGGTCAACCTCGCCGCCCCGAACCCGCTGCCGCAACGCGCGTTCATGCGCGAACTGCGCACCGCCTGGGGCATGCCGCTGGCCCTGCCCGCCACCCGCTGGATGGCCGAACTGGGCGCCTTCGCGCTGCGCTCCGACACCGAACTGCTGCTGAAGAGCCGCCGCGTCGTCCCGACCCGGCTGCTCGACGCGGGCTTCACCTTCGACCACCCGAGCTGGCAGGAGGCCGCCCGCGACCTCGTCCGGCGGCTGCGCGGGCGGTAGCGCCTTCCGGAGCGTGGTGGGCCGGGTTCGTCACGGGGCCGTCACAGCTGCCCGCCGGTGCTTGCCCGGGCCCGGCCGCTGCCGGGAGCGTGGAGCCCACACGCAGGGGACACCAGGGGGCGGGATGCGGACGGTACGGCTGTCGTACATGCGGCGGCGGGTGGACATCATCGGCGTCGGCTGCCTGCTGGCCCTGGTGACGGTGATCGTGCTGGGGGAGTCCGGTCTGGCCGACCCGGGGACGGCCGTGCTCGTCGGCGCCCTGGTGGCCGGCGCGGTGGCCGTCGGAGTGCCGCACACCTTCTGGCTGCGGGAGGAGGCGGACGGCCTCACCGTGGTCCGGCTGCTGGTCCCGCGCCGCTACGCCTGGTCGGAGATCCGCGGCCTGGCCATGGAGTTCGACGAGGAGGAGGAGACCAGCGTCCACCGGGTCACCCTCCGGCTGCGCCTGGTGGACCCGCCGGGCCGGTTCTGGGGCCCGCTGCTCGGCCGGTTCGACGTCACCGACGACGACCGGCCGCGCGGCCTCGAACCGCGCGCCCTGGCCGAGCTGTTCGCCCTCTTCGGCCGGCACGGGCTGCCCGTCGACCGGCCGGAGTTCGCCGACGACGTGCTCCACACCCGCGGGCTGCCGCCGACGCCGCCCCCAGCGGTGCGGAGCGTGCCGGCCGGGCCGGTGCCCACGGCGGCGGAGGCGTACGCGGGCGCCCCGGGCATCGCGGAGGAGGAGACGTCCCTGGCGGCGGGCCGGAACGCCGCCAAGAGCCCGCCCCGCAAGCGGCGTGCCCACCTGCTGCGCGCCGCCGCCCAGGCCGACCGGATCGCGCTGGCGGGCGGTGACGCGGACCGCGAGCAGGTGGTGTGGGCGCGGATCTCGGCCGGCTACCTGTGCGAGCACGACGGCGTCACCGCCGCCACGGACGACGACGCGCGCTCGTACGTCCGCCAGCAGTACCTGGACTGGCGCCGGGCCTCCGCCGACCCGCGGCGCGGCCGCCGCGACGGGGGCTGACCGGGGGCCGGGGGCCGGGGCCCGGCGAAGGTCACCGGCGTCGGGTGCGCCCTACGGCAGCCGGGCGTGCTCGGCGCGGCTCTCGGCAATCCGGCGCGCGGCGAGGTCGCGGGCCCGGGCGCGGTCGTTGCCGGTGAGCCGGGCGAGGATCGCGGCGAGCGGCCTGACCTTGCCGAAGCCGCCCCAGTGGCCCTCGGGGATCTCGGTGGGGAACACCCAGATCCGGCCGGGGTCGCGCGGCCAGGCGCCGTCCTCGGCGTCCAGGATCGCCTCGGTGACGTCGGCGATGACGCCCGCGCGCTTGCGGGCGTCGAGCTGGCCCTCGGGCACCGACGGGACGACCTTGTAGCGCGGCGCGTCCGCGAGCGTGCCGCCGACGTAGACGGCGGCGGGCCGGTGGAGGAAGAGCCAGGACACCGAGCGGGTGACCGGGTCGGCGGGGTCGAAGCCCTCGTGGTGGATCAGGATCTCGGTGATGCGGTTGAGCAGGGCCGCTTCCGCCTCGGGGCGCAGGGCGCCGTCGGGGATGTGGACGTCGAGCATCGGCATGGCCGTCGCCTCCTGGATTTACTTTCTCAACTCAGGTGGCCCGGAGCCTAGCCCGGGCTGAGTACGGATTGTCAACCCAGGTGGGTCGGACGGTCTAGGATCGACCCATGGCGGAGCAGCGGCGGCGGATCGACCCGGTGAACTGTTCGATGGGGCGCGCCCTCGCGGCGGTCGGCGAACGCTGGTCGCTGCTGATCGTGCGGGAGGCGCTGGACGGCGTCGGCCGCTTCGGGGAGTTCCGCACCCGGCTCGGCATCGCCAGCAACCTGCTGTCCACTCGGCTCGACGGCCTCGTCGCCGCGGGCGTGCTGCGCCGCGTGCCGTACCAGAAGCCCGGCGACCGGCAGCGCTTCGAGTACCACCTCACCGAGAAGGGCAGGGACCTGCGGCCCACCGTGATCGCCCTGCTGGAGTGGGGCGACAAGTACCTCGCCGACGAGGAGGGCCCGTCGGTCGTCGTCCGGCACGGCGGCGGCGAGGAGCACGGCTGCGACGAACCGGTCACCCTCGTGCTGGAGTGTGCGGGCGGCCACACCCACCTGTCCCCGGACTCCGTCTACCGCAGCCCGGGCCCGGGCGCCCGCTTCCTGCCGTCCTGAGCGGCCGGGCCGCTACGGCCCCAGCAGGTGGTCCAGGACCCGGCCGAAGACCAGGCGCCCGGACCGCGCCAGGACCGGATCGAGCAGCGGATCGAGCGTCCGGGGCAGGCCGGCGACCGTCAGCTCCTCCGTCCAGGCCGCCGCGCTGCCGCCGCCCACCGCCCGGACCCGCAGCTCGGCCCAGCCGTGCACCGGGTGGCCGCGCTTGACCAGCCGGCACCGCCCGTCCCGGCCGGGGCCGGGGACGACCAGCTCGGTGAGCTCCATCGGGTCGTCGAAACGGAACGGCCCGAGGGCCGTCCGGGCCAGGACGACGTCGCCCGCCTCCCGGCCGGAGCCCCGGACCACGCGGACCCGGGTGAACGGCACCCGGTCCCCGTGCCGGGGCCAGGCCGTCAGCCGCTCCCAGCACTCGGCGGGCGGCAGCGGCGTACGGCGGATCAGGACGAAGCGGGCCACGGTCGCCACCCTAGGCCCTCTCGAAGCCGCGCGGTGGCCCTAGCGGCGCCGCGGCAGGCCCCCCAGCAGGCCCGCCACCGCCGTCAGGTCGCCGTCCCCGTCGAGCAGCACCACCAGCGGCGGGTGCGCCGGCGAACCCAGCCGGGCGATCCCGCACGCGGTGGCCCCGAGCCCCGGCGGGGCGACCAGGGCGACCGGCGCGCGGGACTCCAGCAGCGGGCCGAGCACCGGTCGGTACGCGGCCGGGGGCGGGTCGTCCCCGGCGGGGCGCAGCACCCCGAGGGCCTGCGGGCCGGGCCAGTCGCGCGCGGCGCCGGGGTAGCGGGTGTGCGGGGCGTCGGGCGGGGGCAGCAGCAGGACCCAGCCCGCGCCCGGGCGGGCGGCCCGGCGCAGCACGTCCAGGCGCACCGCCGGGGCGGCCGGCTCGGTGCCCTCGGCGGCACCGGCCGCCGGCTCGCCCAGCCGGGGCGCCGGCTGGCCGGCCAGGGTGGAGCGCAGCACCTCGGTGGTGCCCAGCCCGCTCGGCAGGTCGGGGAAGCTGCGCAGCAGGTGGGCGCTCTGGTCGAGGAGTTCGGCGGCGTCCCGGTCGGCGAGCAGGGCACGGTCGTGGGTGGTGGTGAGGACCAGCCCGCCGGTGGCGTCGTAGTGGGCGGCGAGCGTGATCGGGTACGAGGTGAGGGTGCCGGCCGGGGCCGGGCTCTCCACGTGGATGCCGTGCGCGGCCAGGTCGGTCTCCAGCCGCAGGTGGTGCGCCGCGGCGGGCTGGTACTCCAGGACGACCAGGCTGTTCGGCCGCTGCCCGCGCGCGCCGGGCGTCCAGCGGTGGGCCTGGCCGGGGGAGACCCACTCGTACGCGGCGAGGTCGAGCACCCCGTCGCGCAGCGCCGCGAGCAGCTGCGGCACGGTGGTGCCCGGCTGCACCCGGACGGAGATCGGCAGCGGGTTGCGCAGGGCGCCGGGCAGCCGCTCGACGCCGTCCAGCGGGATGCCCCGGCCGGAGACGGTCACCGCGAAGCCGACCCGCACCGCGCGGGCCGGGCGGCGGGGCCGGTCCGTCTGCTCGGCGCGGTACAGCAGCAGCGCCCAGGCCGCCTGGAGGGCGCTGCTCTCGCCCGCGCCCCAGGCGGCCGCCCAGCCGCGCAGCCGGACCGCCTCGTACGGGGTGAGCCGGCGCCGGGCCCGGCCGCTGCCGCGCCGGCGCGGGTCCGGGGCGAGCGGCAGGACGGCGGTGGCGGGGGGCCGGGTGGACCAGAACTGCCGTGCCGCGTCGGTGCTCTGGCCGGACAGCCAGCGGGCGTGGTCGCGCAGGTCGGGGCGGCGCTGGCCGCCGGCCAGCACGCCGCCGGTCAGGTAGGCGCGGTAGAAGGACTGGAGCAGCAGCCGTACGCTCCAGCCGTCCAGCATCGCGTGGTGGTAGGTGAGCAGGACCCGGGTGGCGGGCCCCTCCCCGGTGTCCGGTGGGGCGTCGACGAGGGTGGCGCGCAGCAGGGCGGGGCGGCGCAGGTCGAAGCCGCGCCGGCGGTCGGCGGCGAGCAGGTCCTCCCAGTCGGCGGCGCCGTGGCGGTGCCGGGTCACCTCGGGGACGGCGTGCTCGTGCAGCACCATCCAGGGGTCGTCGGGGCCGTGCTCGTCCCAGTCGAAGGCCGCGCGCAGCACCGTCTCGTGGTCGAAGACGGACTGCCAGGCCGCGGTGAAGCGTTCGGTGTCCAGCGGCCCGTGCCAGTTCCAGGACAGCTGCTCGACGTGCCGTCCGCCGGGCTCGGACTCCCCGATCACCTGGCGCAGCAGCTCCCGCTGGAGGGCGCTGGTCGGTACGGTGACCGGCTCGGGCGGGTGCGCCAGGGCCTCGCGCAGCTCCTCCAGCACCCCGGCGGCGCGGGCGAGCGGGCCCTGGGCGACGCCGACGAACAGTCGCCGCCCGCCGTCCGGCGCACCGTCCCCGGTGGTGTGGCGCCCGCCGTCCCCGGTGGCGTCGCGCGCCTCCTCGACCAGGACGGCCCGCAGCCGGGGGCCGCCGGCCAGGCTGCGCCCCAGCTCCACCAGCACCCGGTCGAGCCCGTCCGGGCCGTCCACCGTCCGCTGCCAGAGCAGGTCTGCCGCGGGCCCGGCGGGGTCGTCGGCGAGGACGCTGCGCAGCGCGGCGCGCAGCGCCTCCGGCGGGTATCGCCGGTGCAGCTCGACCAGGACGAACTCCGGTGCCCGGACGGGCCGTTCGGGGGCCCGCCGGGGCCGGGGGGCGGCGCCGGCCAGCGCGGCGCGCACCGCCCCGGCGTCCAGCGGCCCGGGCGGACGGCCGGCGGGCAGGCAGGGCTCGGGCGCGGGAGCGCCGGCCACCAGCAAGGTGACGGGTGCGCTGGAGAACTGACGGTTCGTCATGGCTGATCAGCGGGCACCGGAGCCCTCATCCTTCCCGTGGCCGGCCGGGATCGCGCCGGGGTTACTGGGTGGCGAGCCCGCCGCAGACGTTCAGTGCCTGGGCGGTGATGCTGGCCGCGGTGGGGCTGGTGAGGTAGCCGGCCAGCGAGGCGACCTCCTCGGGCGTGGTGTAGCGGCCGAGCGGGATGTGCTGCTGGAAGTGCTGGTGGATGGTCTCGGGGGTGGTGTTGTAGGCGGTCGCGTACTCGTGGTGGATCCTGGTGGTGTGCGGGGTCTGGACGTACCCCGGGCAGATGGCGTTGACGGTGGTGCCGGTCGGCGCCAGCTCCTTGGCCAGCGCCCGGGTGAAGCCGATCACGGCGTGCTTGCTCGCGGTGTACGGGGCGCCCAGGGTGACGGCCTGCTTCCCGGCGGTGGACGCGATGTTGATGATCCGCGGGTGGGCGGTGCTGGTGATGTGGCCGTGCCGGAGGGTCTCCCGGGTGACCAGGAAGACCGCGTTCAGATTGGTGTCGATGACGTCGTACCAGAGGTCGTCTGTGGTGGTCGCGGTCGGCCCGCCGCCGGTGCGTCCGGCGTTGTTGACCAGGACGGTGATCGGGCCGTACTCGGCCACCGCGTGCCGGATCAGTTCGCCGACCTGGACGGGGTCGCGGACGTCGCAGGTGAGGCCGTCGGCCTGGTGGCCCTCGTCGCGCAGGGTGGCGAGGGCCTGGTCGATGTCCCGGGCGGTGCGGGCGCAGATGAAGACACGGTGGCCGCGGCTGCCGAGTTCGCGGGCGATGGCGAGGCCGATGCCGCGGGTACCGCCGGTGATCAGGGCGAGGGGTTTCTCGGGTGCGGTGGTCATGACGCGTCCTGTGGGTGAGGGCTGGGAGCTGGGAGAGGTCGGCGGGGACGGCCGTCCGGACGGGGCTCAGGCCGAGTACAGGTTGTAGGTGGTCGGGTGGGCCGTGGTGGGCGTGTTGAGGGTGGGGTCCAGGGTGAGGATCGCGTGCTGGAGGTGCTGGAGGTGCGGCGAGGGCTGGATGCCGAGCTCGGTGGTCAGCCGGTGCCGCAGGTGGTGGTAGGTGGTCAGGGCGCTGGTCTGCCGGCCGGCCCGGTAGAGCGCGACCATGGCCTGGGCGTGCAGGCCCTCGTGGTGCGGGTGCTGGTGGGTCAGGTGGGTGAGCTCGGGGATCAGCTCGTTGTGCCGGCCGAGCCGCAGGTCGGTGTCGATGCGGCGTTCCAGGGTGATCAGCCGGCTCTCCTCCAGGCGCATGATCTCGATGGTGAGGATCGGCCCGGGCCGGACGTCGACCAGGGCGGGGCCGTGCCAGAGCGCGAGGGCCTGGCGGAACTGGGTGGCGGCCTGGTGGTCCTGGCCGTGGTTGAAGGCGTGCTGGCCCTGGGTGGTCAGCAGGTTGTAGGTGTGGACGTCCAGGTTGTCCGGGTGGGTGGTGAGCTGGTAGCCGCCGTGCCGGGTGGTGAGGATGTCCTTGGCGGTGGCGTGCGGGGTCGGCCCGAGGGCCTGGGTGATCCGGCGGCGCAGCTGCAGGATGTACGTCTGCATCGTGGTGAGCGCCTGTCTTGGCGGGTCGTCGCCCCAGATCTCCTCGATCAGGGTGGCCGTGGGCAGGATCCGGTTCGGGTAGAGCGCGAGGAGGGCGAGGATCTGGCGCTGCTTGGCGGCGGTGGGGACGACGGAGATGGGCGGAGAGGGGCGGCGGGTGGCCGGGGCCGGCTCAGCTCCGGGCGGCTCCGCTGGGGGCGGTGCCGGGGGCCTCCGCCG
>NZ_JBIAXP010000046.1:40637-59063 GCF_042896795.1 Kitasatospora sp. NPDC001261 | reverse complement strand
ACGCGGCAATGACATGACAGCCACACCCGGCATCCCTGGGTGCCCTGATCTTACGAATGACCAGAACGATCCCACGAAGAAAGGTATGGATGACGCAGGGGGCGGGCAGCGGTATGGCGCCGTCAGCGCGCATGCGGCACTATGGGGGCGCATGTTCCATTGCTGCCTATTAGTTTGATACTTGGGTTGAGGGAAGTGGTTGGCTGATGTCTGGCATCCAGCGGCGTGTCCGGAAGGCCCTACTTTCTCTCGTCATTGGCGCGGCGGTGCTGGCTGGGGGCTTCTCGCTGGCCCAGGTGCACCAGGATGCCGATCGCGCTGGAACCACTGTGGTTGCCCTCCAGGACGACATCAACTGGACCTGAGTCCTGCCACTGCCTGTGGCGCGGGTGGGGTGGCGGCGCGGTCCGCACCCAGGCGGATGCCGGTCCGCAAGGTTCATGGCTGCGGCGTGGGGCCTTGGGAGGCTCGCCCCAGGACGTAGCCCAGTTGGAACAGCGAGTCCACGTTGTAGTCTTCTCGCATTTCCGCGATGTGTCGTGCCAGCGTTCGTTCGCTGATGCCGAGGCGGCGGGCGATCACGCGGTGGTTCGTACCGGAAAGGAGGAGTTCGATGATTGTCTGTCGCAGTCTCGAGACGACCTCTTGGGGAACTGTCCTGTTTCCGTTGAATTCCAGTGCACGAGCCCAGTTCCGTTCGAATACTTCGTCAGCCAGGTATCTGATGACTGATTGGTCGTAGATGAATGCCGCGAGGCTCATGTCGTCGGCGACCGG
Source organism: Kitasatospora sp. NPDC001261 (assembly GCF_042896795.1). Taxonomy (NCBI): domain Bacteria; kingdom Bacillati; phylum Actinomycetota; class Actinomycetes; order Kitasatosporales; family Streptomycetaceae; genus Kitasatospora; species Kitasatospora sp. NPDC001261. Next base: position 58,286 of record NZ_JBIAXP010000046.1, on the reverse strand, counting down.
GATGACTGCGATCCGGCGATCGATGATGATGAGCCTGGTGTACGGCTCGTCCAGGGTCCGGAACTGTGACCCGGCTGCGGACAGTGTGGTGACGTAGTCCCTGGTCGGCTGGTGGTAGCGCGTACTGGCGTGATAGATGGTCCGCATGGTGGCGCCGAGCCGGAGAACCTCGAGGTCGGGTTCGATGCTTGCGGCGAGCACCTCAGGTGGACGAGGGCCGCCGGGTTGCATGGCCAAGGCCTCCACAAGTCCCTTGTCCGTGGACTGTCGGAGCTTCTGGTTTATCAGCGCCTTGCCGCGGACGTATTCGATGGGGCCGCCGGTCTGGCTTGGTGAGTGAAATCCTTCAGCGAGTTCGCTGAAATCCGTTGGTATCGAGATGGCGCGGGACAGCAAATCGAGCGCCTGGCGTTGCCAACTGAGGCTCAGGCTGATTGATAGCTGCGCCGGGTCGACTGCTACAAATACCCCTGGCGCATCGATGTCGGGGACCAGTAGTCCGATTTCCACTAGCTCGTCTAGAGCATCCGGCGTTGCGGATTCATCGTCCTTCCGGATCGTTCGCCCATGCGTCCGGGTGATGGCCAGGAAAAGTTCCCGTGCGCCGGGGGACAGGGTGCGAGATCCACTCGCTGGAATGCCTGTCTGATCCCGGCCGCTCATTCTTCTCTCCTTGTCGTCCACCGGACAAGATGGTTTGTAGATCCGTTGGGGCTATTCAGGGCGATCTCTGAGCGGGGCCCGGATCGTACCGTTCGGGGCGCCGGTGGGCAGGTGGGGCCAGTCGACGGGTAGTCACTCTCTCACCACACGGCAGCCGCCGGCACCCCCCGAGAGGAGGGGCCGGCGGCCGGTGGGTGCCCGGTCAGCGCTTGGGGCGCCAGACGACGAGGGCGCTGGACTGCGGGGTGGGGGGCTGGTACGGGACGAGGTCGCGGCGGTAGGAGGCGTGGACGGCGGCCTCGCGCTGCTGGAGGGCGGTGGCGGCGCCTTCCAGGGAGTCGACCAGTTCCGTGACGCGGGACTGGAGGGCGGTGACCTGGTTCTCCAGCTCGATGATCCGCTTGATGCCCGCCAGGTTGATGCCCTCGTCCTGGGAGAGCCGCTGGACCTCGCGCAGCTGCTGGATGTCGCGTGCGGAGTAGCGGCGGCCGCGGCCGGCGGTGCGGTCGGGGCAGACCAGGCCGAGGCGGTCGTACTGGCGCAGGGTCTGCGGGTGCAGGCCGGACAGTTCGGCGGCCACGGAGATGACGTACACCGGGGTGTCCTCGGTGAGGACGTACGCCGGCGGGGCGGTGGCGGCGCGGCGGGTGCGGCGGGGGCCGGCGCCGGGCAGGCCTTCGCCGAGGCCGGGGCCGATCGGGGTGTCGGGGTCGATCGGGTTCATCGGGGACATCTGGTCGTCACGCTCCCTTCGCCGCCCGGAAGAGGGCGGCGCGCGGATCGTCGGAGGCGGTGGCCTCGCGGTACTGCTCGAGGGCGTTCAGCGCGTCGCCGGTGACGTGCTGCGGCACCACGACCTCGACGGTGACGAGGAGGTCGCCGCGGGTGCCGTCCTTGCGGGTGGCGCCCTTGCCGCGGGCGCGCATGGTGAGGCCGTTGGCGCTGCCCGGGGGCAGCTTGAGCTTCACGGCGGGGCCGTTCAGCGTGGGCACCTCGATGGTGGCGCCGAGCGTGGCCTCGGGGAAGGTGACCGGCACGGTGACGGTGAGGTTGTCGCCCTTGCGGCCGAAGACGGGGTGGGGGTCGACGTGCACGGTGACGTAGAGGTCGCCGGGCTGTCCGCCGCGCTCGCCCTGTGCGCCCTTGCCCTTGAGCCGGATGCGCTGGTCGGCCTGGACGCCGGCCGGGATGCGGACCTGCATGGTGCGGGCCGAGCTGGCCCGGCCGCTGCCGTGGCAGTCGGTGCACGGGTCGTCGACGATCATGCCCCGGCCGCGGCAGTCCTTGCACGGCTCGGAGAGCGCGAAGGCGCCCTGGCCGCGGCTGACGGTGCCCGCGCCGACGCAGGTCGGGCAGACCCGCGGGGTGGTGCCGGTCTTGGCGCCGGTGCCGTTGCAGCTGCGGCAGGGGGCCTGGCTGGTCATCCGCAGCGGGACGGTCGCGCCGTCCACCGCCTCCTCGAAGGAGAGCGTCACCTCGGTCTCGACGTCGGCGCCGCGCCGGGGCTGGGCCTGCCGGGTGCCGCCGCGGTTGAAGAGGCCGCCGAAGACGTCGCCGATGCCGCCCCCGCTGCCGGCGCCGCCCTGGCTGCCGCTGAAGAGGTCGCCGAAGTCGAAGCTGTAGCTGCCGGTGCCGCCGGGGCCGCCGCCGGCCCGGAAGCCGCCGTTGGCGAAGAGGCTGCGGGCCTCGTCGTACTCCTTGCGGCGCTTCTCGTCGGAGAGGACGTCGTACGCCTCGGAGATGTCCTTGAACCGCTCCTCGGCCTTGGCGTCACCCTTGTTGGCGTCGGGGTGGAACTCGCGCGCGAGCTTGCGGTAGGTCTTCTTGATCTCGGTGGCGGTGGCGTCCTTGGGCACGCCGAGGACCTTGTAGTAGTCCTTCTCGACAAAGTCCTTGCCACTCATGGCGTACGCCACCTCCCGATGTCCATCGTCACTGAGCTGTCAACAGCGGCTGCGAGCACGACTGCTGACAGCGCGCTGCGGAGCCGGCCGCCGTACTGGCCGGCGTACGACTCCGCAGCGCACTGGTTGTCACCCGTCACAGGTTGTCAGCTGTCCGAGCCACCGTCGGACTTGTCCGCGTCGGCGGACTTGGCCTCGGCGTCCGTGGACGCCTGGCTGCCGGGCTGGGGCTCGGCGACGGCCACCATCGCCGGGCGGATGATCCGCTCGCCGATGCGGTAGCCGGGCTGGAGGACCTGGACACAGGTGTCCTCGGTGACGTCCGAGGAGTAGCTGTGCATCAGCGCCTCGTGCATGGTCGGGTCGAAGGGCTCGCCCTCCTTGCCGAACTGCTGCAGGCCCAGCTTGGCGACGACCGTCTCCAGCGACTCGGCGACGGACTTGAAGCCGCCGGTGACCTCGCCGTGCTCGCGGGCGCGGCCGATGTCGTCCAGGACCGGGATCAGCGACTCCAGGATGTTGGAGACGGCGATCTCGCGGACGGTCAGCCGGTCGCGCTCGACCCGCTTGCGGTAGTTCTGGTACTCGGCCTGGAGGCGCTGCAGGTCACCGGTGCGCTCGGCGAGCTCGCGCTTGGCGGCGGCGAGACCCTCCGAACCGGACTCCCCGCTGCCGGCCGCGGCGGCCTCCTCGGCAGCCTTGATCACGGCCTCTTCGGCGGCGGAGTCGTCGCCGGGCTTGCCGCCCTGCGGCTTGTCCGTCATGCCGCACCGCCCTTGGGCTTCTCGTCGTCCACGATCTCGGCGTCGACGACGTCGTCGTCCTTGGCCTGGGCGGAGTCACCGGAGGGGGCGGCACCGGCGGTGGCGTCGGCGTTGGCGTACAGCGCCTGGCCGAGCTTCTGCGCGGTGGTGGAGACCTTCTCCGAGGCCTCGCGGATCTTCGCGATGTCCTCGCCCTTCAGGGCCTCCTTGAGCTCGCCGATGGCGGTCTCGACCTCGGTCTTGACGTCGCCCGGCAGCTTGTCGGCGTTGTCGGCGATGAACTTCTCGGTCGAGTAGACGAGCTGCTCGGCGGAGTTGCGCGTCTCGACGGCCTCGCGGCGCTTGTGGTCGTCCTCGGCGTACTGCTCGGCCTCGCGGCGCATGCGGTCGACCTCGTCCTTCGGCAGCGAGGAGCCGCCGGTGACGGTCATCTTCTGCTCCTTGCCGGTGCCGAGGTCCTTGGCGCCGACGTGCATGATGCCGTTGGCGTCGATGTCGAAGGTGACCTCGATCTGCGGCAGGCCGCGCGGCGCCGGCGGCAGGCCGGTCAGCTCGAACATGCCGAGCTTCTTGTTGTACGCCGCGATCTCGCGCTCGCCCTGGTAGACCTGGATCTGCACGGACGGCTGGTTGTCCTCGGCCGTGGTGAAGATCTCGGAGCGCTTGGTCGGGATCGTGGTGTTGCGCTCGATCAGCTTGGTCATGATGCCGCCCTTGGTCTCGATGCCGAGGGACAGCGGGGTGACGTCGAGCAGCAGGACGTCCTTGACCTCGCCCTTCAGGACACCGGCCTGGAGCGCGGCGCCGATGGCGACGACCTCGTCCGGGTTGACGCCCTTGTTGGCGTCCTGGCCGCCGGTCAGCTCCTTGACGAGCTCGGCGACGGCCGGCATGCGGGTCGAGCCGCCGACGAGGACGACGTGGTCGATCTCGGACAGCGAGATGCCGGCGTCCTTGATGACGTTGTGGAACGGGACCTTGCAGCGCTCCAGCAGGTCCGCGGTCAGCTGCTGGAACTGGGCGCGGGTGAGCTTCTCGTCCAGGTGCAGCGGGCCCTCGGCGGAGGCCGTGATGTACGGCAGGTTGATCGAGGTCTCGGAGGACGAGGACAGCTCGATCTTGGCCTTCTCGGCGGCCTCGCGCAGACGCTGGAGGGCCATCTTGTCCTTGGACAGGTCGACGCCGTGGCCGCCCTGGAAGACCTTGACCAGGTGGTCGACGACGCGCTGGTCCCAGTCGTCGCCACCGAGGTGGTTGTCACCGTTGGTGGCCTTCACCTCGACGACCCCGTCGCCGATCTCCAGCAGGGAGACGTCGAAGGTGCCGCCGCCGAGGTCGAAGACCAGGATGGTCTGGTCGTCCTTGTCCAGGCCGTACGCCAGGGCGGCCGCGGTCGGCTCGTTGACGATGCGCAGGACGTTCAGGCCCGCGATCTCGCCGGCCTCCTTGGTGGCCTGGCGCTCCGAGTCGTTGAAGTACGCCGGGACGGTGATGACGGCGTCGGTGACCGTCTCGCCCAGGTACGCCTCGGCGTCCCGCTTCAGCTTCTGCAGCACGAAGGCCGAGATCTGCTGGGGGTTGAAGTCCTTGCCATCGATGTTGATCTTCCACCCGGTGCCCATGTGGCGCTTGACCGAGCGGATGGTGCGGTCGACGTTGGTGACCGCCTGGCGCTTGGCCACCTCGCCGACGAGGACCTCGCCGTTCTTGGCGAAGGCGACGACGGACGGCGTGGTCCGAGCGCCCTCGGCGTTCGTGATGACGGTGGGCTCGCCACCCTCCAGAACGCTGACGACCGAGTTCGTCGTACCGAGGTCGATGCCGACCGCGCGTGCCATCGTAGATACCTCCACGGAAGAGTTGAGCTTTACAGGCTCAAGGATGCACGACCCGGTGGACGGAGTCAACAGCTATGAGCGCCGCTCGCTCAACTTTGCTGAGCGATGGGGCGGAGTGGGCGCGCCACGCCGGGGCGGGGGTGCGGCCACGTGACTGCCGCCATAGCTTGGGAATCTTCTGGACAACGGTCGGTCACCGGTAATGTCCGGGCCGTCGGCCCGGCAAGTTACCGACCAGTACACTCAGTTCCCAAGACCGTGTAACGCAGAGCCTGCTCAACCGCAAAGCCGCAGGAGACGGAGAGCCGATGCAGCTAGCAGCGATCGTCATCTCGCTGGTCACATTCGTGATCGGCACCGCGCTCGCCGCCCGTGCGGCGCTGTACATCTACAAGGTGGTCCGCACCGGTGCGCCGGACTCCACCCGCTTCGGGCAGCCCGCCCAGCGGGTGAAGACCGTCGCGACCGAGTTCGTCGGCCACACCAGGATGAACCGCTGGGGGATCGTCGGCATCGCCCACTGGTTCGTGGCGGTCGGCTTCTTCAGCCTGGTGCTGACCATCGTCAACGCCTTCGGCCAGCTCTTCGACGCCGACTTCGCGCTGCCGATCATCGGCCACTGGATGATCTGGCAGCTCTTCGTCGAGCTGGTCGGCACCCTGACCACGCTGGGCATCGCCGTCCTGATCGTGATCCGGCTGATGAGTCTGCCGTCCCGGTCCGGCCGCAAGTCCCGGTTCGCCGGCTCGATCGCCTGGCAGGCCTTCTACGTCGAGTACACGATCCTCGGCATCGGCCTGTGCATCCTGATGCTGCGCGGCCTGGAGGGCGCCCTCAACGGCGTCGACTCGTACGGGCCGGAGCACCTGGTCTCGTACCCGCTGGTCTCCGCGCTGGGCGGCCTGTCGCACGGCACGCTGGAGAACCTGATCTACCTGTTCGCGATGCTGAAGATCTGCATCTCGTTCGCGTGGGCGACCACCATCGGCCTCAACCCCTCGATGGGCGTGGCCTGGCACCGCTTCCTCGGCTTCTTCAACATCTACTTCAAGCGCGAGGAGGACGGCGGCACCGCGCTCGGCGCCCTCCGTCCGATGACCTCGGGCGGCCGGCCGATCGACTTCGAGGACCCGGCCGAGGACGCCGTCTTCGGCGTCTCCCAGGTCGAGCACTTCTCCTGGAAGGGCATCCTCGACTTCTCCACCTGCACCGAGTGCGGCCGCTGCCAGTCGCAGTGCCCGGCCTGGAACACCGGCAAGCCGCTCTCGCCGAAGCTGCTGATCATGAGCCTGCGCGAGCACGCCTACGGCAAGGCGCCGTACCTGCTGGCCGGTGGCGGCAAGGACATGGAGGGCGAGGAGCGGGCCACCTCCGAGCAGCTCAAGGACGTCCCGGCGGCCGCCCTGGCCGAGGCCGAGCGCCCGCTGATCGGCACCGCCGAGGCCCCTGACTCCGGTGGTTTGGGCGGCGTCATCGACCCGGACGTGCTGTGGTCCTGCACCACCTGCGGCGCCTGCGTCGAGCAGTGCCCGGTGGACATCGAGCACATCGACCACATCGTCGACATGCGCCGCTACCAGGTGATGATCGAGTCCTCGTTCCCGACCGAGGCCGGGACGATGCTCAAGAACCTGGAGAACAAGGGCAACCCGTGGGGCATGGCCACCAAGGCCCGCCTGGACTGGGTCAAGGAGCTCAAGAAGGAGACCGGCATCGAGGTGCCGGTGATCGGCGAGGACATCGACCCCGCCGAGGTCGAGTACCTCTACTGGGTCGGCTGCGCCGGCGCCCTGGAGGACCGCGCCAAGAAGACCACCAAGGCCTTCGCCGAGCTGCTGCACACCGCGGGCGTGAAGTTCGCGATCCTCGGCAAGGAGGAGTCCTGCACCGGTGACTCCGCCCGCCGCCTGGGCAACGAGTTCCTGTTCCAGATGCTCGGCGCGCAGAACGTGGAGACGCTGAACGCGGCCCTGGAGGACGCCCCGGTCAAGCGGATCGTGGCCACCTGCCCGCACTGCTTCAACACCATCGCCAACGAGTACCCGCAGCTGGGCGGCCACTTCGAGGTCATCCACCACACCCAGCTGCTGCAGCACCTCATCGACGAGGGCAAGCTGATCCCGGTCAACCCGGTCGAGGGCCTGATCACCTACCACGACCCCTGCTACCTGGGCCGCCACAACAAGGTCTACAGCCCGCCGCGCGAGATCATGGACAAGGTCCCCGGTCTGCGCCAGCAGGAGATGCACCGGCACAAGGAGCGCGGCTTCTGCTGCGGCGCCGGCGGTGCCCGGATGTGGATGGAGGAGCGCATCGGCAAGCGGATCAACACCGAGCGCGTGGACGAGGCGCTGTCGCTCGACCCGGACATCGTCTCCACCGCCTGCCCGTTCTGCCTGGTGATGCTCTCCGACTCGGTCAACGGCAAGAAGAACGAGGGCGCGGCCAAGGAGCACCTGAAGGTGGTCGACGTGGCCCAGCTGCTGCTCGACTCGGTGAAGGCCCTCCCGCCGACCGGGGACGAGGAGCAGCCCGCGACGGTCGGCGCCTGACCGGCGCCGACGAGCCCGCTGTTCGACAGTTCTGCTACAACTGCCCGGCCCGGTGGACGCCGCGAACGCGCCCGCCGGGCCGGGCTTTCGGTCGCTCCGGACGGCCCGCCCCGGTACGGCGGGCGTACGGGGGGTGACGGCAATCGCACAGGCGCCGGACGGGCATTCGGTCGGAAGCAAATACAGTAGGCCCGGACCGGCTTCGTGCCGGTCGACCCGTTCCGGACGGAAGCCCCGGGCGGGTGGCGACCCGCGCCGGCCGGACGGCCGGGTCCAGACCGACGACGAGGTGTCGGCCCGCCGGGCCGGGCCGCAGAGACCACAAGGGGAACAGCGCAGACCATGACCGAGGCGATCATGCTGGTCGGTGGTAAGGGCACGCGACTGCGTCCGCTGACCACCCACACCCCCAAGCCGATGCTGCCGGTGGCAGGCGTCCCGTTCATCGCGCACCAGTTGGCCCGCGCGGCCGCCGCCGGCGTCACCCGCGTCGTGCTGGCCACCTCGTACCTGGCCGAGGTGTTCGAGGACCACTTCCAGGACGGCACCCCGTACGGCATCGAGCTCGTCTACCTGACCGAGCGCGAGCCGCTGGGCACCGGCGGGGCGATCCGCAACGCCGCCTCCGGCCTGACCTGCGGCCCGGACGAACCGGTCCTGGTCTTCAACGGCGACATCCTCTCCGGCGTCGACATCGCCGCCCTGCGCGACGGCCACGTGGCCGCCGGGGCCGACGTCACCCTGCACCTGACCCGGGTCGAGGACCCGCGGGCCTTCGGCCTCGTCCCGACCGACGAGGACGGGCGGGTGCTGGAGTTCCTGGAGAAGCCGGAGACCCCGGAGCAGATCGTCACCGACCAGATCAACGCCGGCTGCTACGTCTTCACCCGGTCCGTGATCGACCGCATCCCGACCGGCCGCGAGGTGTCCGTCGAGCGCGAGACCTTCCCCGAACTGCTGGCCACCGGCGCGCTGCTGCGCGGCGTCGTCGACACCTCGTACTGGCTGGACCTGGGCACCCCGGCCGCCTTCGTCCGCGGCTCGGCCGACCTGGTGCTCGGCAAGGTCGACTCCCCGGCCGTCCCCGGCCCGACCGGCGACGCCCTACTGCTGCCCGGCGCCACCGTCCACCCGGGCGCGGTGCTCAGCGGCGGCACCGTGGTCGCCGAGGACGCGGTGGTCGAGGCCGGCGCGATCGTCGAGGGCAGCGTGATCCTGCCCGGTGCGGTGATCGGCCCGGACACCCTGGTCAAGGACTCGATCGTGGGCGCCTTCGCCACCGTCGGCGCCCGCTCGGCGCTGGACGGCGCGGTGATCGGCGACGGCGCGATCGTGGAGTCGGACAACGAGCTGCCGACCGGCATCCGGATCGCCTGCGGCACCCTGCTGCCGGTCGGCGCCGTCCGCACCTCGGCCGGCCCGGGCGGCTGCCCGGCCGGCACCAGCGCGGCCGCGGCGGTGCACGGGCCGTCGGTCGGCGCACAGCGGTAGCCACCCCGCGCCCCGCGGGTTTTCGGCCCCGTTCGTCTCAGCCTCGCTGCAAACCGGCCCCGGCTTCGTCCGGGGCCGCCGCGGGCCGGGCCGGACGGGTACCTTCGGACCGTGGCTGGTAATCGATACGACAACGGTCAGGGCGCGGACCGTCCGCGCGGCGGGTGGTCGGCCCCTCCGCCGCCGTCCGCGCCCGGGGGGCACGGGGGGACGGACGGGCCGGAGTACTTCACGGCCCCGCACGCGGCGACGCCCGGCGGGCCCGGCGGCGCGCCCGGCGGTCCGGGCACGCCCGGTGGTCCCGGCACGCCCGGTGGTCCCGGGCAGACGGCGGGGGACGGGTACGACCCGTACGCGGCGGACCGGCCCGGCAGCACCCGGGCCTTCCCCGTCGGCGACCCGTACGCGGCCGGCGGTCCGTACCAGGGACAGCCGCCGTACCAGGGGCACCCCGGCCAGGAGCACGGCTACTACGACGACGGCCACGGGCAGCAGCCGCCCTACGGCCCCGAGCAGGGCTACGGCGCTGAGCAGGGCTACGACCAGCAGCCGTACGGCCAGGACAACGTCGCCGTCTACCGGGCCGGCGGCCAGTCCGCCCCGCACGTCGCCGGGCCCCGGCCGCACTGGCGCGAACTGTTCACCGGCCTGTTCCGCAGCCCGACCGCGGTCTTCGACCGCACCCGCGACCACCAGGTCTGGCTGCCCGCGCTCACCGTCTCGCTGCTGTACGGCGCGCTCGCGGTGCTCGGCATCGGGCTCACCCACGACGACATCGTCAACTCGACCTTCACCGTGGCGCTGACCGGCATCCTCGCCGCCGCCATCGGCTTCACCGTGGCCGGCGCGCTCTTCGGCGGGGTCACCTACGCGATGGCCCGCCAGCTGGGCGGCGACGGCCCGTGGAAGGCGACCGTCGGCCTGGCCGCGCTGATCGGCTGGCTCACCGACGCGCCCCGGCTGCTGCTCGACCTGGTGCTGCCCTCCGGCAGCGCCGTCGTCCAGGTCGTCGGCTGGGCCACCTGGATGCTCTGCGCGTACCTGCTGACCAGCATGGTCCGGCGGCTGCACGACCTGCCCTGGGGCAAGGCCGCGGCCGCCTCGGCGATACAGCTGGTGGCGCTGCTGGTGCTGATCAAGCTGCCGACGCTGGGCTGAGCCGCACCGGGCGGAGCGACGCCGGGCCGAGGGCGCCGACGGGCGAAGGGCAGAATGGGGGCGGGTCGCGGCCGAGCGCCGGGCCCGCCCCACCCTCGTCGTCCCACCTTCACCGGAGCCAGGAATGACCCTCCCCACCACCCACGTCAGCTTCCCGGCCGGGGCGGTGACCGGCGAGTCCCCGGTGCTCGCGGTGCACCCGCTGGCCGACGGCCGGTACGCCGTCGTCACCGCGGCGACCCCGTTCCACCCGCTCGACCACACCTGGCCCGACCAGCCGGCCGATCTCGGCACCCTGACCGTCGACGGCACCGAGCTGGCCGTGGTCGACTGCCTGACCGGCGCCGTCGGCCCGGAGGGCGGGGAGCCGCTGGTCGGCGCCGACATCCCGGTCCGGCGCGGTGACGAGGAGTGGTCCTGGCTGGTCCTGCACGTCGTCGACGGCGACCCGGGGGACCTCGTCGGCCGCACCGCCGCGCTCGCCGTCGACGCCGACCGCCGGGGCGCCCTCAGCGCCTCGCACAGCGGCTGCCACCTGCTCGCCCTCGCCCTGAACGCCGCGCTCGCCCCGCGCTGGCGCAAGGACCCGGGCCGCTCGGACGCCTTCGGCCACCCGGACTTCGACAGCCTCGCGATGGCGAGCTCGGTGATGGACACCGCGGCCAGCACCGACACCTACCGGCTCGGCAAGTCGCTGAAGAAGAAGGGCTTCACGGTGGACGCCACCGAGGAGTTCCCGGCCCTCGCCGACGCCCTGCCGGCCCTCACCGAGGCCGTCAACGCCCGGCTGGCCGCCTGGGTCGCCGCCGACGCCCCGGTCCGCATCGAGGTGCCCGGCCCCGAGCTCACCGCCCGCCGCCAGTGGCACTGCGAGCTGCCCGAGGGCGGCGCGCAGATCTTCTGCGGCGGCACCCACCTGCACCACCTCGGCGAGCTGGCCGAGCTGCGCACCGAGCTGCGGCTGTCCGAGGACGGCACCGAGCTGGTCGCCGTCACCAGCCCGAAGCGGGCCTGAGAAACGCCGCGGGCGGCCTTCCCTCACGTGAGGGAAGGCCGCCCGTCGTGCGTGCGCTCCGTGGGACCCGCGGGTCCTGCGGGTCCTGTGCTCAGACGTCGCTGCGGTGGAAGTTCAGGTACGAGCGGGACGGCGTCGGGCCGCGCTGGCCCTGGTAGCGCGAGCCGTAGCGCTCCGAGCCGTACGGGTGCTCCGAGGGCGAGGAGAGCCGGAACAGGCACAGCTGCCCGATCTTCATGCCCGGGTAGAGCTTGATCGGCAGCGTCGCGACGTTCGACAGCTCCAGGGTCACGTGGCCGCTGAAACCGGGGTCGATGAAGCCGGCCGTGGAGTGGGTGAGCAGGCCCAGCCGGCCCAGGCTCGACTTGCCCTCCAGCCGGGACGCGACGTCGTCGGGCAGCGTGATGACCTCGTACGTCGAGGCCAGCACGAACTCGCCGGGGTGCAGGATGAACGCCTCGTCGCCCTCCGGCTCGACCAGCCGGGTCAGGTCCGGCTGCTCCTCGGAGGGGTCGATGTGCGGGTACTTGTGGTTCTCGAACACGCGGAAGAAGCGGTCGAGGCGCACGTCGATACTCGACGGCTGGATCATCGCCGGGTCGAACGGGTCGACGACGACCCGACCCAGGTCGATTTCGGTCCGGATGTCCTTGTCAGAGAGCAGCACGCTTCGAGGTTACGTGCACGACAGGGCCCCGGACGAATCCGCCCGGGGCCCGTTCCGTCCCTCCGCGACCGTCAGGCCAGGAACTCCGCGGCCTCCAACCGCATCGCCCGCGCCAGTTGCGGCTCCGACAGCTCCCGCACGTCGGCCAGCACCGAACTCCGCATCCGTCCGCACTGCGGGCAGCGGATCAACCGTCCGGGCCCGAGCCGGCCAGGACCGAGGTTCTGCATCGGGAACGTGGTGGTGCTGAACAGGTGCCCCTCGGCACAACGAACGACGGCGCGCTGCTCCATCGATCCCCTTCCCATCCCTAACCCAGTACTCACCCGTATGCACTCGCCCCGACGGCCGAGCCCCGGGACAGCGTCACATTAGGGGATGTTCCGGACATTCCTCACCATGGCTCGCCGCCTCGGCCCCCACCCACCGGAGCACTCGCGCGCGGCCCACACAGTACGCCTCCACACCCGCCCCACCCGGCTCCGCCACGTCCACCGACCCCCTGTGCAACCACCGGTGCGAATGGGGTACAGTGACACTGGATCGAGCGGTCTCTGACGGCTCATCAGGCGGGCGTAGTTTAATGGTAGAACATGAGCTTCCCAAGCTTAGAGCGCGAGTTCGATTCTCGTCGCCCGCTCCAGCAGTAAAGCCCCAGGCCAGTGGCCTGGGGCTTTCGCGTTGTCTGGACCAATTCACCCCTGCCGTGCCAGATCCGTGCCAGATGGCACGAAGGTCGAGCGCTGGGTTGGGCAGGAGGAGGCAGTGGCCCGGCGGCCGGACCTTGTAGATCTCGGGTGGCGAGATCAAGACTGGTCACCCAGATCATCCTTGGAATTACTCTGAGTATTCGGCGCGCCGTGCGGTGGGCAAGTGGGACTTGTCCATCTTTGTGACAGCGCGGAGTTGGCGGAGTGCGGAAACCTGGGAAAACCAGATGCAGGCGGGATCGCACAGGCTCAACCTTGGGAGCATGTCCTTCACCCCAGCGGAACGTAATCAGCGAGCGATCGCAGGACTTAAGGACCTGGCCAGCCTCATGGACCAGGACAACGCGAAGCTTGCTCCGCCCGGCGGTCGCCGCCTCTTCGCCATCGGATGGGGCCTGATGACCGCCCTGCATCGGCAGGCGTGTGCCGTAATCCTCCTTCATGGCAAGGGCCTTGCCCACGAGGCGGCCCCCAATCGGCGCTTGATGATCGAGTGCATGGCGCAGTTGCACTGGTTGGTGCGGGACAGGGAAGTCGCTGCGGACTCGATGAACAAGGCATTCCAGCAGGCTCAGAAGAAACTGCGCGAGGCGGTTGACGAAGGCAAGGTCTTTTCCTACAGCGAGGAGGATGCAGCTGCGGCCGACGCTGTCGCTGCTATGACTCTCCCATCACATGCCAACGATCGGCTCAACCAGGCGGGCAACCTGCTGAAGGATCTCGGGCATGGCCTCAAGGAAGCGTGGCTCATCGAGACGCGAAGGTCACATGCTGGACTTGCTGCGGCCCAGTTCTTTTTTGACAGCTCGTCCGCCAGCGAGTTGATCCTCTACGACAGCCCGCACATGGAAGGGGTGCCAGCGGACGATGAGCTCTCTCCGCTGATGGCCTGTGGAATGGTCTACTACGGGGCGGAGGCATTTAATGATCTCTTGGAGGGTTCCCCCTGGACGCGTGACCTTGAGCGGATCGGTGTGAACACTGGCCTGATCAAGAGTGCCGAGGAGGAGTTGGGCTTCTCCGGGTCCTGATGTCGATGAGGTGGCGCAGCGCACAGTCCTGTTCGCTGGGCCCAGCCAGAAGCTGGCTGGGCCCGAGCGGGCGCTTACGCCTCGCGGGCTTCCTCCAGGGTGTTGGGCGGCAGGCGACGGCGGGTGCGGATGTCGACGACGGCGGCGCTGATGCCGTCGGAGATCCTGGTCTGCTGCTCCTCGGTGGAGTGCTGGTAGATCAGCGCGGCGCGGGGGGAGTTGTGGCCCATGAAGGCCATGAGGTCCCGGAGGCTGGCGCCGGTGCTGGCGGCGAGGACGTTGCCGGTGTGGCGGAGGTCGTAGAAGCGAAGGTGGTCGAGCCCCAGCTTCTTGCGGGCCTTGCGCCACTTGCGGCCGAAGGTCGAGCGGCGGAAAGGGGCTCCGCGCTCGCCGACGAAGAGCAGGCCGTCCTCTCCTTCCTGGGCGTACCAGCGCAGGTGTCGCTCGAACTCCGGGAGGAGCTCGGGCGGGATGCGCAGTGCCCGCTTGCCGGCCTCGGACTTCGGGTCGCCCACGGCCCGTTCTCCGGTGCAGAGTTCGGGTGCCGCGCGGCGGATCCACACGACTCCCTTCTCCAGGTCGACGTCGCGGTGCCGGAGTTCGGCCTGCTCCTCCGGGCGCAGGGCCATGAAGGCGGCGATGAAGACCATCAGCTGCCAACGCGGGCCCATCAGCTCGGCGAGCTGGAGGACCTGCTCGATGGTCGCGTGGGGGCGCTCGGCGGCCACTTCCTTGCCGCCGCCCTTGACACGGCAGGGGTTGCGGCGGATCAGCTCGTCGTCGACCGCGGTCTCCATGACCGACTTGAGCAGCCGGTAGGACTTGGCGGCGGTGGTTTTGATGCCGCGCTTGCGGAGTTCGGCACGCCAGGAGCGGACCTGGGGAGCGGTGATGTCCTTCACCTCGGACTCGCCGAAGGTCGGCGCGATGTGGAGGCGGAGGAGCCGGCGGTACAGCTCCTCGGTAGTGCGAGCGAGGTTGCGCTCGTCGATCCAGGCGGTGGCGTAGACGAGGAAGTTGACGGCCCCGGCGTTGGGGTCGCGCCACTCCCCGCGGCGCATGTCCGCTTCGGTCTCGACGAGCCAGGCTTCGGCGTCGCCCTTGGTCTCGAAGGTCTCGGGCGCGTTGCGCAGGGCGCCGTCGGGGCCGGGGTAACGGGCCTGGAAGCGGCCGGAGGGGAGCTTGCGGACGGAGCCCCAACGGCGCCGGCGGCCGGAGTTGTTCGCCATCAGACAGCCCTCCCGAAGCGCGAGCGGCCGGAGCGGGCCGAGCGGATGGCAGGGACGGTGCTGGCCTCGATGTACGCGTCGAGGACGCTCTCGGCGATGCGGACGTGGGTGCCGATCTTGACGAAGGCGATGCGGCGCTCGGCGATCAGGCGCCGGGGGAAACGCTCGGTGGTGCCCAGGCGCTCGGCGACCTGGGCGACGGTGAGGTACTGCTCGGGCACGCGGCTCCAATCGCGGTGGCCGGTGGGCTGCAACCCGGGCCACCGCGTGCGGTGTCGTGGATGGGCGGTGTGAAGGGAGGGGGGTGGGCGCCGTCTCCGGGCAGGTGTGGGCGCGCGGGTGCGCGGCGGCTGCGGGAGGGCGGCGTGGAACAGCGCGGGGCGCTGGAGGGGAAGCCGCCGGGTGCCGGGTAGGCGGGCGGCGGCTGGGGAGGACCGTCAGATCGGTCTGGGAATTTCGGCGGTGAACGCCGGTGCCGGCGGGGTCGGCTGGGTCGCCGGGCGGGGTGACGGGAGGGTGGGGCGTTTAGTGCGCGGCAACGCGGTTCCTTCCTCGGTGGCTGGCGGGCTGCAACCCTGCACCGGGGTCGATCGTCGTGGATGGGCGGTTCACGCGGTTGGTGGCCGCGTGGGGTGTGACGTTAGCTCTGCTTCCCGGCCGTGCCAAGCGGCGCTTCCGTGGTGCAGTGGGGACTGTAGACGGCGTCCGGCTCGCTCCCAAGAACGATCACGTTCGTGCTGCGGATCGCCCGGTGACTTACTCCTGCGCGGCGGCGTCCGACGGCTTCTCGGCCTGCTGGAAGGTCGGGTAGCGCAGGAAGACCATCGGGCTCTCGCGGACGGGGCCGCGGCGGCGGTTCTCCTCGGCGATGGCGCGGGCGATGCGGTCGTTCAGCTCCTTGGCGTGCTGGGGGAACATCGCGTTGTACTGGTCGACGGCCTTGAACACCGAGCTGGTGCTCTGCATGAGGTCGAGCAGGAAGCGGTATCTGGCGACCACTTCGGTGGTGAGCTGAGTGATGTGCTTGTCGGAGGAGGACTCGGGCGGGCCGAGGAACTCCTCCAGCGGCAGGCCGAAGACCTTGGCGAAGCCGATCGCCTCGTCGAGGTTGATCCGGCGGCGGGGCTCGCCGCTCTCGATCCGCCAGACGGAGGACTGGTTCATCGGGTAACCGGCAGCGGTCATCCGCTTCGCGAGT
The DNA here is from genome assembly GCF_042896795.1 of Kitasatospora sp. NPDC001261. Lineage (NCBI taxonomy): Bacteria > Bacillati > Actinomycetota > Actinomycetes > Kitasatosporales > Streptomycetaceae > Kitasatospora > Kitasatospora sp. NPDC001261. The sequence goes on along the minus strand of NZ_JBIAXP010000046.1, from coordinate 42,066 downwards.
TCGCCGGTGCTCCACCCCAGGTACTCGCGTTCCAGGCGGACCCGTTCGGCGGCGTGCTCCTCGCTCAGCTCGGGTGTTGGCGATGGGCTTTCCGGCGTGGCCGGCTGCTCGGACATTCGATTCACCTCGCATCGATGGCTGATGGCATTTGCATGGGAGCCGGGTCGACTATAGGGTGACCCGTAGAGGATCGCAAGTCGATGCAAAGCGCATCGTGCGCCGTCTCTGCTCGCGGAGATGCCGAAGGCCCCCGGTGCTACCAACACCGAGGGCCTGAAAGGTCCCAAAACCGCCCATCCACGACGATCGACCCCGGTGCAGGGTTGCAGCCCGAGCGCACCGAGGAAGGAACCTGCGTGCTCCAGCGTACGGTGTTGCCCACCGCCGACGCAGCCGTCCGGCTCAGCCCCCTTGTTGTCTCCCGTCCCCGTGCCACCTTCTGGGACCGCCTCGCCGTCTCGCTGATCGGCTTGGCCGGCTTCATCCTGTCCTTCGACGCCCTCCAGCAGATGGCCGTCGCGATCCACGTGCGCGGACCGCTGACGTACGTCTTCCCCTTCACCATCGACGGGTTCATCGCCTACGGCGTGCGCGCCCTGCTCGTCCTGCGCGCCGCACCCTGGCCGGCCAGGGCCTACGCCTGGCTGCTGTTCGCAGGAGCGACGGCGGCAAGCGTGTGGGCGAACGCCCTGCACGCGGTCCGGCTCAACCACGTGCTCGACGGTGCCGGTCCCCTCCGGCTCGGGGACGCGGCGGTCGGCGTGCTCGCCACGCTCTCGCCGATCGCCCTCGGCGGGGCCGTCCACCTCTACATCCTCATCGCCCGGCACATTCCCGAGCAGCCAGCTGGCCAGGGTGGCCCGGCCGAGGCGACTTCTGCCGACCCCGTGCCGTCGGCCGCCGACGAGCCGGACGGGACGGCTGCGGCCGGTCCGGTCCAGGAGCCCCGCGATGCCGACGAGCATCCGTCCGCCGAGGGCGGTGATGGCCAGGGGGCCGGGTCGGCAGAACCGCCTGTCCCCGAGGAGCCGACGGACGGCCGCCCCTCGGACGAGGGGGAGGAGGTCCGGGCCCGGCGGACCGGACGGCCTCCGGGCGCGTCGATGGAGCAGCTGCTGGAGGTCAGCCGTCCGGCGGTCCGGGCGCATGGCCGGCCCAGCCGTCCGGTCGTCGAGCGCGCGGTCCGCGAGGCCAACCTGCCGCTCAGCAGTACTCGCTTCACGGTCCTGATGGACGAACTCCGCAAGGAGTTCCCGGAGGACCAGGCCCGCCAGCACCCGTCGACCGACTGACCCGACCGGGGCGGCCGCCCCGGCCCGGGCGGGGGGGGCCCCCCCCCGCCATAAGGCGATTCGCAGTACTCCCCCCCGCACCCGTCCCCCCGGCGGGCGATGGCAGACCCAGGCGGGGCCCGCCGCGCAAGTCCCCA
>NZ_JBIAXP010000046.1:0-40627 GCF_042896795.1 Kitasatospora sp. NPDC001261 | reverse complement strand
CACAGCGACCTTCTCCACCCCCCCCCCCCGGGCCCCCGCCCGCCCCCGCCCCGCCCCCCCCCGCCCCCCCCCCCCCCCGCCGGCGGCCCCCCCCCCCCCGGGGCGGGCGCCCCGCCCCGACTTCTGCCGATGCGCAGAAGTCCTCCGCTCACCGGTCCCGCCTGCGGTCGATGACTGACCCTGGCGGGACCGGCAGCTCTCGTCCCGTCGACCGCGTGGTTCCCGACGCCGCGCGACCGCCGACCCGTACCAGCGATGTCCGGCACCGCCAAGCCGGACGCCGCGCGGACACTGCCTCCGCGCTCGCAAACCCGTACCTGAGGAGCATCCTCTGACCGACATCCGACCCGCAGCGTGCCAGTACCCGGCTGGTGCCATAACCTCTAACAGCCCCAACGGAGTTGACCACCCCCACGCCAACGGCGGAGCAAGCGAGTGCATCCGGACCCCTGATCGGGGCCCGGATGCGAACGCCCCCGCCCAGGAGGGCGGGGGCGAGGCGGTGTTGCCGAGCGCGAGGGCGCGCCCGGCAACACCGCAGGAGTACCGCGAGGGCGCGGCACTCCAGGAGAAACCCACCGCCGCCGGCGCTGCCGCCGTCCACCCTGCTGATCGTGCCGACGCGCGCCGCAAGCCCAAGCGCCGCCGCCGTGACGACGAGAACCCGAAGCACACCAAGCTCTCGTTCCGCGTCAGCCCCGCAGCGAAGACCGAGATCGAGAACCGGGCGAAGGCCGCAGGACTGACCGTCGCGCACTACCTGTTCCGCAAGGCCTTCTCCGAAGACGGCGCCGGCCTCGGCGGACGGGACGCGAGCCTGGACGCGGCCGTCGACGAACTCAGGGCGACCCGCCGCCAGCAGGCCGGCGCGATGAACAACCTCAACCAGCTCACCCACATCTACCACTCGGGCGCCAGCGTGCAACCTGCCGCGGTTCAGGACGCCGCCACCGCCGTCCGCGACGCCTTCGAGGCGGGGCTACGGGCCATTGCCGCAGCCGACTCCGCCGCGATGCGGCTGGCGAAGGCGAAGCACGGTTGATCAGCAAGGCCGTCCACGGCAACAACACCCTCGGCGCGCTCCGCTACCTGTTCGGGCCCGGCAAGGCGAACGAGCACACCGACCCCCACATCGTCGCCTCCTGGGACGGCTTCGTCCCTGACCCCGGCCGCGACCCGGCAGCCACCCTCGAACAGCTCCGGGACGCCCTCGACCTCCACGTCGTCCAGTACGGAAGGAAGATCAACAACCACGTCTACCACCGCATGATCCGCGCCGACCCCGGCGACCGCATCCTCGGAGACGACGACTGGGCGGCCATCGCCCGCCGGGTGATGTCCGCCGCCGGCATCGCCCCGGACGGCGACGAGGACGCCTGCCGCTGGGTCGCCGTGCGCCACGCCGACGACCACGTCCACATCCTCGCCACCGTCGTGCGGGCCGACCTCAAGCAGGCCCGCCTGCGCGGTGACCAGTACCGCGTCGAGGCCGAACTCACCAGGATCGAGCGCGAGTACAAGCTCGCCGACCTTTCCGACACCCGCACCCGCGAGTACCGGGATGCGATCCCCAGGCGCGCCAAGGGCTCCGAACTGCGCAAGGCCCAGCGCCTCGGCCGGGAAGGCACCGACCGCGACCGCCTGCGTGCCGCCGTCCGCCAGGCCCTGGCCGGGGCCGCGGACGAGGACGAGTTCACCGCCCGGCTCGCCGCGAAGGGTGTGCTCCTCGGGGTGCGCCGCGCGCCGTCCGGCGACGTGACCGGCTACAAGTTCGCGCTCTCCAACGGCGACGAGGGCGGCCCGGTCTGGTTCTCCGGCAGCAAGCTCGCCGCCGACCTCACCCAGCCCCAGATCCAAGCGCGCTTCTGCCTCGGCATCGACCGGCCTGCCCACCCCACACCCGATCCACGCGATCGGCCCGCCGCCGGCCGCCACCGCGCCAGCACCACCGTCGAACGCGCCTACCCGGCGTTCGACGACGACCAGGACGCCGCCCGCGCGGAGGCGGTGATCCGCGGCGGCCTCGAAGTCCTCGACGCGCTCGCCACCACCAGCCCGACCCTCAGCAGGAAGGAGATCCACCAGGCCGCACGGGCCCTGGAGTACACCCGCATCGCTCACACCCGCGCCGCCGGCGCCGACCTGCGCGCGATGCGCTCCGCCGCCCGCGAACTCCTCTACGCCGGACCCACCACCAGCCGCGGCGAGGACGGCACGGCCGCCGCCACGATCCTGACCAGCCTCGTGCTGCTCGCGATCGTGATCGCCAAGTGGCACGCCGCCCAAGGGCACCGGCACCAGGCCGAAGCTGCCCGCACGGCGGCGGGACACCTGCGCGCTGCCTACTCCCGGCACGCCGCCAAGCCGCTCGCCCACCTCGACCTCGAAGGCCGGCACTTGCCCGGTGCCGTTCGGGACCGGCAGGAAGCGGCCCTCCGCCGCGTCCTGCCCGCCGACCAGGCCGCCCGCCTGCTCACCGAGGACGGCTGGGCCGCGCTCGCTGCCACCCTCGCCGAAGCCGAAGCAGCAGGCCACGACCCCACCACCCTGCTCACCCAGGCCGCCGGACGGCGCGAACTCGCCACCGCCGACTTACCCGCCGCGGTCCTCACCTGGCGCATCCGCCGCGACGCACGCCTTCCCGCACCCGCGCCGACCGTGACCCAGGAGGAACTGCGCACCGCCGCGGCCCGCTCCAGGAGCACCACCGGCCGCCCCACCGCTCCTGCGGTGACGGTGACCGTGCAGCCGCCCGGGCCGTCGGCGCCGCCCGCCCCTGGTACGGGACGCCCCAGGCGGTAACCGCCCGGCTCATGCCGGGCCCTTGACTGTCGCCGCACCGGCCAACCCGCACCTCTACCCCTTCAAGGAGTCATGTGAAGGTCCACCCCCTCACCGCCACGTTCCCGACCATGAGCGAGGACGAACTGCTCGACCTCGCCCAGGGCATCAAGGAGGACGGCCAGTACGAGCCGATCCTGCTCGACGCCGACGGCGTCCTGCTGGACGGCCGCAACCGCCTCGCCGCCTGCAACCTCGCCGGCGTCGCCCCCCGCTTCACCACCTACAAGGGCGATGCCCCCGCCGGCGACGCGGCCTGGTCGCTCAACGCCCGACGCCGCAACCTCACCCAGGGCCAGCGCGCCATGATCATCGCCATGGAGCGTTCAGTTTCGAAATCTTCCGCGCGAGCCGACGCCGCCACCTACGGCATCAGCCCCGCCCGTATATCCCTCGCCGCCACGGTGATCAAGTACGCCCCAAGCCTCGTCCGCCCGGTGATCACCGGGGCGATGGGCCTGGACGCCGCCTACGAGCAGGCCCGCAAGAACAAGGCCGACGCCAAGGCCAAGCAGGCCCAGTACGACCTTCTCCGCGACCAGGCCCCCGACCTCGCCACACGCGTCACCGAGGGCGACCTCGACCTGCCCGCGGCGCTCACCGAACTCGAGCGCCGCCAGGAGGAGGAACGGCTGCGCGCGCGGGTCGAGCAGGCCGACGCCCTCCGCGCCGCCGACGGCGACACCCAGCCGGCCTTCGCCCAGCTGGTCGACGACGGCGTCATCGACTGGCCCGAGGCCGCCCAGCGGGCCGACCACTTCCACACCCAGCGCCAGGAAGCCGTCCAGCACTCCCAGCAGGCACTCCACCTGATCGCCGACCACTGGGCCACCATCCGCAACCTCGCCCTCCGGCCCGACAGCGCTTTCACCCGCGAGGTCCTCGACGGCCTGGTGCCCGAGGCACAGGCTCTCGCCGAGCACCTCCTCACCCGTGAAGCTGGTACGTCGCTCACCGGTCGAAACTGACCCGCTGCCGACGCGCGGGGCATCCCGAGAAGGACCAGGTAACCACCAGGCAGCCGCGAAGCTGACCGGCGGCTGGCGTGCCTCCCCCACCAGAGAAGGGAGTTTCGGGGAGTCAACTTCCCTGCTGCCATTGGTCGCAGAGTGTGATCGTGATCGCTCGCGATCCTTCGCTCTTCCGGCCGTACGTGTGCTACGTTCCGTAGTCCAATCGAAAATAGGCGACCCCGGCAGCGCGCCAACGCTCCGGGGTCCGGCAACAGGAGCTTCCACTCCCGATGCGTGTCCATCGTAGCGCCCACGTGCGCAACTTCACCGTGCTGCCCAACGCTGTCCTGCAGTATCGGCGGCTGTCCTACACCGCTCGCGGCCTACTCGCGGACCTCCTCTCCCGCCCTGACGGCTGGCGCGAGGACGGCCGGCACATGGCCGACACCAGTCCCCAGGGCCGAGGTGCGATCCGCAAGGCCCTGAAGGAGTTGACCGACGCCGGCTTCTACCGGGTCGAGAAGATCCGCATGCCGGACGGCACGATCATCACCGAGACCCATGTCTACGACACCCCGCAGCTGGCGGAGCCGGGTGTCACCCGTCCGGTCTCCGGTGAAGCGACCACCGGCGGTGCTGACGCCCTTGTAAAGGACCTGGTGAAAGAAACCCCCCTCCCTGCCCAGCAGGCTGGCGAGCCCGTCCTCGCCGCCGAGCCGCAGGAGAGGACGGGAGGGCGGGAGGAAGACCAAGCGGAGACCGACGAGCAGTCCGAGGTGGTGCCGGACGAGCGGGTCCGCGAGGCGGTCGCCACGTTGTTCCGGGTGATCCGCCCCGAGCCGCGCCTGCGGCTCGGCCAGGCCGAAGCCGAGGAACTCGCACCCCTGGTCGGGCAGTGGCTGGAGCGCGGCGCGACCCAGGCTGACCTCGCCCAGGCCCTGCTGCCGGGCCTTCCTGCCCCGATGCACTCTGCGGTCGCGGTGCTCCGCTACCGCCTGGAGCGCAAGATGCCGCCCGTCCAGGCCGCCGTACGGCCCGCAGCGGCCCGGTACGCCGAGTGCGTCAAGTGCCACGACCCGGTGCCCCAGCCGGGCATCTGCCGGGCGTGCGCGGGCCTTGGCGCGCGAACGGTTGCCGTCCGTGGGGGCGAGGCGGTCACCCGCAGTGGGGCGGCCCGCGCCAGGGACGCCCTGCGCGCCGCCAAGACCGCCGGCCTGCACCTGGGCAGCCTGGCGGCAGCCCAGTAGTGCGGCACCAGCGTCACCGAGTCGGCAACGGTCAGGCTGCCATGGCCGGCAGCGCGCGCAGGCGCTCGCGGAATTCGGCGACGGCGGGTTCGGCCGCGTACGGCTTGAGGTAGCCGTCGAACTTGGTGAGGCGGCTGACGGCGCGGACGGAGTGAACCTTGGTTTCGAGGAGGCCGAGGCCGCGGTTGGCGGCGTCGAGGGCGCCGTCGAGGTCCTTGCCGGCGAGGCGGGCGGTGGCGAGGCGGCCGGAGCGGACGGCCTGGTCGCGGGGGACAGCGTGGTCGATGGAGGAGGCGAGGGCGCTGGTGGCGCGTTCGACCTGGCCGGCGCGGAGCATGATCTTGCCCTCGGTGGAGCTGAGCTGGGCGTCGCCGTACCAGGAGAGCCAGCTGGGGAGTTGATCGCCGCCGTTCCTGGACCAGAGGTCGTGGGCGCGGTTGAGGGCGGAGCCGGCCTTCTGGTGCTGGCCGTCGCGGGACAGGCTCTCGGCGTGGTGGAGTTCGAGGTAGCTGCGGACGCCGGGCTGCATCGTCGCGGGGGTGTTGGCGAGCGCGGTCTCGACCTGGGCGACGCGCTCGGCGGGGTTGCCGGCGTCGGAGAGGTGGACGCCCATCTCGGCGAGCAGGAAGGCGCCGAGGGCGTCGTCACCGACGGTCTTGGCGGCACGCAGGGCACCGAGGTAGTACTGCTGACCGGCTGAGCGCAGGCCGCTGTCGTAGGCCATCCAGCCGGCGATGTAGTTGACCTGGGCGGCCAGCCCGTACAGGCGGGCTTCGACGGCTTCGGTGTGGCGGCCCTGCTTGAGCAGGGTGGTGATGATCGCCAGGTCGCCGCGGGCCTGCTCGATGAGTCGGGCGCCGCCCATCTGGGCGTCCAGGGTCTGGAGGGTGGCGACGCGGGCTTCGAGGGTGTCGACCATGGAGTCGGTCACCTTGTCGCCGTTCAGGGCAGAGACGAAAGCGGGCGATGCGGATGCCCAACTCGCGGCGACGGTGGCCATGGCGGCCCCGGTGATGGTGAGAAAGCCCCGCCGATCCATACGACCACTCCTGACCAGTTCCACCAGTACGTCCACGGTACCGGCCTTCGTCCACGGCGCCGTGACGCCGGTCACCTCCCAGACAGGAAGCCATCCCGGCCACGGATTGGCAACCAGAGTACGGGGATTGACGCCCAGGAGATCGGCCAGAACGTACTGGGCGTCCGGCTCCGGTTCCTGGCCCTGCTCCCACTTCCAGACCAACGTCCGGTTGGTCGCCAGGTGGATCTTCAGAGCGGCGCCGCGGTCGCGCATCATGCCCGCGAACTGGTTCTTTCCCCACCCGCGCGACTGCAGCAGGTAGGTGAGCGGGTGGACTGCCAGCGTGCCTTCGACCATCTCAACCCCCGGCTTTTCAGGCCCTGTTGGTGAGCGTACTGCTACCCATCGCGACCGGGGCGCTCTCGGAGAGAAACCCCCTGGAAACGTTCCGCGACGCTCCGCCCTGCCGTGACGCTGGACCGGCCGTCGTCCGAGGAGAGCGGAGGGAAGGGCCCATGGACAGAGCCGCGAGCGCACAGCGAGGCCGCCATCGAGGCGCGCACCGCGACCCGCTGGGAGTCACGTTCACCCTGCTGTGGGGACTCGGCCACATCACGACGCTCGTGCTGCTCGGGACCGTCGCCCAGCACCAGCTCGGCGCCGATCACCAGTTCGCGGCGCCGCCGGCACGCGCCGTCCCGGATCGGGAGCCGACCGCCTGAGGAGCCACGGCTCCGTGCTCAGCCCGCCATCCGCCCACGAGTTGGAGGAGAAGCACCGTGTCTCACCCGCAAGAACTACCGCCGGCCACGGCAGTGACCAGCGCCTTCGCCCGTTGCACCGCCGTCGTCACCGGGGCCGCCGGGTTCATCGGCTCGCACCTGTGCGAGCGCCTGCTCGACCTGGGGGCAGAGGTGATCGGCGTCGACAACCTGCTGACCGGCCGCCTCGACAACCTGTCGGGCCTGCGCTCGGCCGGGCGGTTCAGCTTCCAGACCGACGACGTGAGCAGGCCGTTCGCCGTGGCCGGGCCGGTGGACTTCGTCTTCCACCTGGCCTCGCCCGCGTCGCCGATCGACTACGCCCGCCACCCGCTGGCCACCCTGAAGGTTGGGGCGATGGGCACGCTCAACGTCTTGGAGCTGGCCGAGGCCAAGCACGCTCGGTTCCTACTTGCGTCGACGTCCGAGGTGTACGGCGACCCGCTCGTGCACCCGCAGCCGGAGCGGTACTGGGGCAACGTGAACCCGGTCGGGCCCCGCAGTGTGTACGACGAGGCCAAGCGGTACGCCGAGGCCCTGACCTCGTGCTTCCAGCGCTCCGGCAACACCCGCACCCGGATCGTGCGGATCTTCAACACCTACGGGCCCAGGATGCGCGCCGACGACGGCCGCGCGGTGCCCGCCTTCATCCAGCAGGCACTGACGGGCGAGCCGATCACTGTGGCCGGCGACGGTAGTCAGACCCGCTCCCTGTGCTTCGTGGCCGACACCGTCGAGGGCCTGCTCGCCGCTGCCGCGGCGGAGCACGCCGACCCGGTGAACCTGGGAAACCCGCACGAGATCACCATGCTCCAGCTCGCCGAGGAGATCCGGGCGATGGCCGGCTCCTCGTCCGCGATCACCTTCGTGTCGCTGCCCGCCGACGACCCGAAGCGCCGCTGCCCCGACATCGCCTCTGCCCGCGCCAACCTCGGCTGGGAGCCCACCACCCACCTGCGCGACGGCCTGCGCCGGACCCTCGACTGGGCCGAGCAGCACTTCCCCCGCCAGGCCGCCATCGCCACCACCACCGGAAGGAGCGCCTAGTGAACACCACTTCCCACCCGCTGCCCGCGCTCGTCTGCGGGGTCGACGACGGATACGCCCGCCCGCTTCGGACACTGATGCACTCGATCGCCGCCGCCCATCCGGGCGCCGTCGACGAGCTCCGCCTGATCGTCCTCGACCAACAGATCAGCGGCGCCAACCGGCAGGCGATCCTGCGGGACGCCGACCGCACGGGCCTGCGGACCGAGCTACGGCCGGCGCCCATGACCGACCCGCGCTACCCGGTCTCCGACTGGGTGAGCGGCGCGGTGTACGTGCGCCTGGCCATCCCGGAGGTCATCCCCGACGAGCGCCGGGTGCTCTACCTGGACGCCGACACCCTGGTGCTCGGGGACCTGCGTCCGCTGCTGCGACACTCCCTCGACGGGCGCCCGATCGGCGCGGTGCGCGACCCGCAGAACCCGGTCATCGGCCGGGGCATCCAGCTGCCGGGCTGGGAGAAGCTCGGCGTCCCGTACGGCCGGGACTACTTCAACAGCGGCGTCATGTTCATCGACCTCGACCGCTGCCGGCGGCTCGGCGTCTTCGACCGGTCGCGGCAGTTCCTGTCCGAGCACCCGGACAAGGTCCGGTTCTGGGACCAGGACGCCCTGAACTGGGCCGTCGACGACAACTGGCACCGGTTGGAGCGGCGTTGGAACACCTTCGCCATGTCGCCGCAGGCCGCCCAGCCCGGGTTCGTCCACTACGCCGAGGCCGACAGCCCGCTCGCCCGGCTCCTGGAAGACGAGGCGACTGCCGCCCTGGTGCACTTCGCCGGTCCCGACAAGCCCTGGCAGGACGGCTACCCGGCCGGACAGCTCCGGGACACCTACCGGCTGTTCCACGACTACGTAGGCTCGGGAGGCGCCGAATGAACGGCCGGAAGCCGTTCTGGCGGCGGCCGTCCTGGTGGGTCGCCGCCGCCGTGGCCGCGCGCAATGTGAACGGGCTGCGGCAGGTCCGCCAGACGCTGGCCCGGGTCGACCAGCCCACTCCGTCCTTGGCGGCGGAGCCGATGCTGCTGCATGTCGTCATCCCGGTGCTCCGCGAGCAGCAGCACATCGTCGGCGCCCTCGCGTGGTTCGTGCCGCTTGTGCGCGACTTCCCGGGTTCGACGCTGACCCTGGTGTCCACGGCGCGCGAGGAGCGCGAACGCGCGCACCTCGTCGGCCGGCTCGCCGGGGCGACGGCGGTCGACCTCACGGTGCAGCGCTTCCCACAGCTGACCGGTGAGGAGTTGACCGCCCTCGCCGAAACCCTGGCCAAGACCGGCGAGCGTGTGCTCACCCTGGCGGCGGCCGCCGAGACCCTGTCGGCCTTCCCCACGACGGTGGACGTCATCGCGAGCGAGATCGCGAACCTCCGGGACCTGGTGGTAGGGCACGTCCACTACGAGGGTGACGGACGGAAGGCGGCGCAGGTGAACGCCGCCGTCGAACAGCTCGCGGCCGACTCCGCCGAGGAGTACGTCGCCGTCTACGACGTGGACTCCCGCCCCAGCCTGGAGCTGCTGCGACGAACCGCCGAGTTCCTGGCCCGCTACCGGGCTGAGCATGGCGAACTGCCTCGCGTCGTCCAGCAGTCCGCCCGCTTCGCCACCCAGGGTGCCAGCGGCACCTGGTGGGAGCGGCGCCTGTGTCGAGGTGCCGCCCGAGCGCAGACGTTGTGGACCCTCCGCCGCGAGATTCCCAACCTCCGCCGGTACACCGACTCCGTCCGCCGCTGGAAGCCCAGGGGACTCGCCCAGACCGTCGGCCATGGCCTGCTCGTCCGCGCCGACGCCTTCCGGCAGGTCGGCGGGCTGCCCACCTTCACCGTCCTCGACGACGTCGCCTTCGGCTACCGGCTCACCCTGGACGGCATCCCCGTAGACAGCCTCCCCTTCACCACCACCGTGCCGGCGGCGGAGTACCTGCCCGAGCTGCTGTCCCAGAGCGAGCGCTGGTTCCAGAGCTACCTCGACTACCCGCAGTGCGCCGCCCGCTGGCACGCCCAGGGCCACGGCAGCCACTTCGACCACGCAGCGGCGCTCGCCATCGGCACCTACCGGGGCATGGCCTGGCTGCTGGTCTCGCCCGCTATGGCCGCCTGCCTGGCCCTCGCGCTCGGCCCGCGCACGCGCCCGCCGGCCCGGGCAGCGGCCACGGTCGCGCTCTGGGCGGCCACCGTCGCACCGGTCCGCCGGCTCGCCAGGGCCGAAGGCCGCCCGCTGACCGTACGGGAGACCGCCGTACAGAGCGCGGAGACGCTGGCCGGACTGCTGCTCAAGAGCATCGGCCCGTTGACCGCCCTCGGCCGCTGGGCCGTCACCGGCACCAGGCATTCGGCGCTCGCCCCCAAGAGCAACCGCCGCACCAAGGACAGGGAGACACCGTGATCCTCGGCATCGAGGGCGTGAGCTGCGTCGGCAAGACCACGTTGGCCGCCATGCTCGCCCCTCACCTCAACCAGCCCGCCGTCATCCCCTGTTACTTCCACGCCAGCCCGGACCCCGCCCGGCTGCCGGCCCCAGAGCCCTTCACCGCAGAGCACCAACTCGCCAACATCGCCCAGTTCCTCGGAGTCGAGGACCTCCGGCTCGCCCGAGCCCGACAGGCCCTCGCCGAGGGCCAGGACGTGATCCTCGACCGCACCGTGGACACCCTTCTCGCCCACGCCCACGCCGTTGGCCGGATGAACGGCTTCGACTGCGACGACCAGGCCCAACACGCCGTCATCAGCAGGGCCGTGGCGATGCCCGACCTGACGGTCGTCCTCACCGCCGACCCGGACGTGCTCGCCCGCCGAGCCCGCCTGCGCAAGGGCATGCCGACGATCTTCTACGACCGCCACTTCAGCGAGCACTTCAACGCCTACTTCGACCACCCGCTTGCCCCCGCCGTGGTCCGGCTCGACACCACCACCGGGTCGCCCGAGGAGCTCGCCGAACGCGCCCTCGACCACCTCCGCCGCCGCCAGGCCGGCGAGCACCCGCTGCGGGAGGCATCGTGAAGGCCGCGCTGATCGGCTGCGGCGCCATCGCCAGCCGCTGGGTCCGCTCCTTGCTCGCGGACGGCCGCATCGAGATCGCGGCCCTCGTCGATCCCGACCAGCAGTCGGCAGGGGTTCTCTCGGACCGGTACGAGCTGAGCCCGGCGTTCGCCACGACGCTCGACGAGGCGCTCGCACTGACCCCGGTCGACATCGTCGTCAACCTCACCCCGCCCGACCACCACTACCGCGTCAGCCGCGAAGCCCTTGCCCACGGCCTCCACGTCCTGACCGAGAAGCCCCTGGCCCTGAACCTGCCCGACGCCCTCGACCTCGTCCACCTCGCCCGCGAGCGCGGCCTGCTGCTGGCCGTCATGCAGAACCGAGGCACCGACCCCGGCTTCCTCGCCTTCCGCGACACGGTCCGCGTCGGTGGCCGGCCGCCCTTCGTCGTCGCCGCTGACTCCCTGGTCACCCTCCCCGGCCCGGGCTTCCGCAGCAGCCAGCACCTGCCCGTCACCACCGACCTCGCGGTCCACGCCTTCGACCAGGTCCGCGCCCTGATCACCGCACCGCCGACCGAGGTCACCTGCTCCGAGACGCCGACCGGCTTCCTGGCACCGCACAGCTCGATCGCCACGATCACCGTGCGGTTCGCCGACGGCTCCCTGTTCACCTACCGGGGTGGGTACATCGTGGACCCGCTCCTGCGGACCGACGCCAACGGCGACTGGCGTGTGGAGGCCCACGGCTTCGCCGCCCGCTGGGCTCCCGACCCCGCCATCAGGCACAAGACGGCCGAGGCCGGGCCGCCGGCCTACCAGCGCTGCATCACCGCCATGGTGGACGCCCTCCACCAGCCCGGCACCGCACCCGTCCCCGCGGTCGGCAACCTCGGATCCGTCGCCCTGCTGGACGCCGCCCTCCAGTCCGCCACCATCCGCCGCCCCGTCCCGGTGCCGGAGGTGCCCGATGTCCGCCCCTGACGCCGTGATCAACCGCCCGCACCCGCTGCTGCTCGACGCGCTCGCCGAAGCGGGCTTCGACGCCACCGGCGCGCGCTTCACAGCTCTGCGGTCCGGAACGGACAGCCTCCCCTTCGCCGCCATCACCCGCGACGGCGACGAACTGGTCGTCAAGGCCCGCCGTGCGGGCAGCCGCTCGCGCTACCCGACCGCCGCCTGGGCCTCGGCCCGGATGCGCGAAGCAGGCATCCCCGCCGCCCGCGTCCTCTGGTACAGCAGAGAGGCCTGCGTCGAAACCCGCTGCCCGGGCCGCCCGATCGATGCAGAACCGCCACAGCCACAGGACGTGGATGCCGCCGTCCGGGCCGGCGAGGTCCTTCGCCGCCTGCACACCGTCGGGGTCAGCAGCTTCGGCCAGCTCGATGGGCACGGCATCGGCCAACACTCCACCGTCCAGGGCTGGTTCCTCGCCCTACCCGCCCGCCACGTCCCCAACCTGGTCGGCCTCGACCTGCCCGGACTGCTGAACCGCGCCCGCCTGATCCTCGAAGCCGGAGCCGACCGCCTCCCCGCAGCGGCACCCAAGCTCCTCCACGGAGACTGGGTCGGCCGCCACCTCTTCACCGATGGCCACCGCATCACCGGAGTCGTCGACCTGGAGAGCGCCCGCGGCGGCGACCCGCTGGCCGAACTCGCCGGCTGGTCCCTGCGCGAACCGGCCCCGATGACCGAGGCCCTCTTCGCCGGCTACTTCGCCGGACCGTTCCCCGCCGAGAGCCTGCTGTCGCTCGTCCTGTTCCGCCTGCGCATCGCGGTCTCGCTCCTGCACTTCCATGCCGCCTGCGACGACCACGGCATGGTCCGGCTCCGAGCCGCCCAGATCCAGGCCGACCTCGAAGACCTCGACCACGGCCACCTCACCGCCATCCCCCGCATCGCCCCAGACCAGCACTCCTCCGGACGCCGCCGCCCGTAGGCAGCCCCGCCCCCGACTGGAAGGACGCCATGAACGACCCCAAGGTCACCCTCCCGTTTCCCCGCGAGCCCAAGTACGGGCAGACCGAGAAGGACGCCGCCCTCAAGCTCCTCGACGACGGGCACCTCTCCGAGATCAACCGCGGCCCGGCCACCAATGCCCTCGAAGCCGCCTTCGCTCGCCTCACCGGCACCCGCCACGCGCTGTCGTTCAACTCCGGCACCGCCTCCCTGCACGCCGCGCTCCACGCGGTCGGTGCCAACCCCGAGGCCGGCGTCGCCGTCTCCCCGATGACCTGGATCTCCGGCATCACCGCGGTCTTCCAGGCCGGCAGCTACCCCGTCTTCTGCGACATCGAGTCGGACAGCCCCAACATCGCCGCCACCTCCGTCGCCCAGGCCGCCGACGAGTGCTCCGCCGTCCTCGCCACCCACACCTGGGGCATCCCCGCCCGCATGGACCAGCTCGCCGAGGCCACCGACCTGCCGATCGTCGAGGACTGCTCGCACGCCCATGGAGCCCTCTACCAGGGCAGGGCCGTCGGCTCGTGGGGCGCCGCCGGGTGCTTCAGTCTCCAGGAGTCCAAGTCCGTCTCCGGCGGCGAAGGCGGCGTTCTCACCACCTTCGACCGGGAGGTCTACGAGCGTGCCCTCACCCTCGGCCACCACCCCGCGCGGCTGGCCGACGAACTCACCCTCCCCGAACTGAAGCCGCTCGCCGCCACCGGGGCCGCCTACAAGTACCGGATGCCCGCCCTCTCCGCCGTCATCGCCCGCCAGCAACTCCGCTCCCTGCCCGACCGGATGCTCGCCGCCGAACAGAACCTGGCCACCCTCCGCCAGACCCTGGAGGAGTACGACGGGCCCGTCGCCTGGCCGGAGATCGGCGAACTTTCCGTCCGCGGCTGGTACGGCACCCCGCTGACGATCAACGTCCGCGTGCCCGACCCGAAGGCGCTCCACGAGAAGTGCCGGGCCGCTGGCATCCCCGTCCGCTCCCAGTACGAGGACTGGACCCAGACCCCGCTGCTGCAACGTCTCGACCTGGCCGCCCGCTACTGGCCCCACCTCTCCGACAGCCCCTACCAGCCGCCGAGCGGGGAAGCACTGCCGAACTACTACAAGGCCCTGCGCCAGATGATCGTCCTCAAGGTGCCGCAGATCCCCGCTCCGGACTACATGGAACAGGTGGCCGAGGCCCTCGCCACCGTCCTGTCCCGCACCGTGCTCACGGCATAGCCGCGAACGCCTCCTGCACGTCCGCACGCCGCTCCGTCCACCAGGCCAGGAAGCGCTCGGCGGGCAGGAACAGGTGGTCGCAGGAATGGTCGTCGCGGTCGTAGTGGAAGACCAGCTGCCAGTAGTCCGACATCCGCTTCCACCACAGCCGCTCCACCGCGTCCGCCAGCGCCGGCACCGGGATCGGCACGATCGACCGGTAGCCGGCCACGAACGCGGAAGTCCGCTCCAAGTCGAGGAAGCCGTCCTCACCGCCGAACTGCACCGTGGCGGTGCGGGCGACCTCCTCGCCGAACGGCCTAACCCGGATCCGGTCCCAGTCGATCACCCCGGCGATCCCGCCGTCCCGCCACAGCACGTTCCGGTGCTGCACGTCACCGTGCGTCCACCCCACCGGGCCGACCGCCACCTCGCTGGCAGGGCGCTCGTGCCCGTACTTCTCCAGCAGCGCCTTGCGCTCGGCCAACGCTACGGACGCCTCGACGTCGAACGCCGTCCGGCTCACCAGCCCCGCGATCAGGGCGAGGAAACGGTTTGCCTCCCGGTGAGCCTCGACGGACGTGGTCACCGAGACGGTCATCTGCTCCGGCCCTGGCGGCAGCAGGCCAGCCAGCCGCTCACCGTTCAAGCTCCGGTGGATCCGACCGAGCAGAACACCGAGGTCACCGGCCTGCCTGATCGACAGCGCCGTACCCGGCAGGTGGCTCCCCTCCATCCACGGAATCAGGCAGTACCCGCGGCCAGCGACCTCGACCACCGCTTCCCCGGCCGAGGAGAGCCGTGCCCTGCCCACCGGCAGGCCATCATCGGCCAGCGCCGACAGCACAGCAAGATTCCGACGCGCCACCGCCAACGGCACGTCCATGATCCGCTTCAACGCGAACGAGCCCTTGGCCGTATCCAGCCGCCAGTTCCCGTTCATCAAGCCGGCCGACAGGAAGCGGCACTCCCGAACCTCACCCAGCCCGAAAGCCTCGCCGAGAACCGCCAGGTCCTCTGCAATCTCGCTGTACCGAGCGTCGCTAGGAGCGTCGAAGGTCGCATCTGTCACCTCACGCAGGCTAGCGGAACACGGCTCCTGGCACCTGCAGTTTGAGCACAGGCAAGGGAGAGTGCGCGGTCTTGGCGGCGTAGGAACAGGTGCTTGCGGACGCAGTCCGCACGTTGGGACAACGCAGCAACCGGTTCGGTTCTCGACGATTCTCAGCAGCTGAGTGGAAGGTCTACTGCCACTTCTTGCGGGGAGGGGATCCTATGGGCAAGGACTCGGACGCGATCCGCGATGAGGGCAGCACACTCTGGGCCGAGGGCATCGTGTCAGTGAGCCCCCCAATATCCTTACTCCGACACCCGACGGGCCCGGAGAGGATCACTGAGCGACCATGCCCGAACAGGCGGTGGAGCCCAAGCCGTTCCTCGTGGGTGTCCAGGAGTTCGCTGCCCTGTACGGGGTGAAGCCGGACATGCCTGCGAAGTGGGTGCACCGCGGCGTGCTTGACTACTCCCAGGCAGTCGTCGTCTCCGGCTCTGCGTACTGGCCGCTGGGCTTTGCGTGTCGATTCGGGGAGACAACACCTCGTCCGAAACCCCTCGACCAGTCAGCGCTAGACCGGTTGAAGGAGGCGGAGGCCCCTGGACGGATGGTCTTCGACGCAGGGGAGGTTCCTCCGCTGGCAGGGCACGCGGAGATCATGGCTCTGTTCGGGCTGACGAAGCAGCCGATCGTCACCATGGCGACCCAGCGGGGTCGGCTTCCCGCCCCGGACTACAGCCTTTCCGGTTCACCGCTGTGGTTGCTGGAGCGCATCGTCGAAGCGGCACCGCGTTTGCGGGAGGGCGCCCGTCAGATCGACTGGGAGATCAATGAGGAGGTCCTCTCCGCATTGCGCGGGCGGCGGTGGGAGGGCTCGGTGATCAAGCCTAGAGGGATTCGAGCGTCACGCAGGGCTGAGCAAAATCGCCCCTGACACGCTCCGGATGTAGCCCCGCGTTCGGCCGCCACGGGGGCGATCGGCAACAGTGGGGCACGGCTTGGCCCAATGCTTGCCGGCATCGGCTCAGTGGATATCCAGCGGCAGTCGTTACGTTGGGCCATCACTGCTCTGACAATGGTGTCGCAGTGCGGAAGCGCGAGCCCATTTTGGTCGGGCAGGTCGGTTCCACTTCAGTTAGCTGGGGCGCTTGCAGATCCCCTTTTTGAGAGTAGAATCTCAATAGTTGAGTGGGAGTAGAAACTCACCAGCGGGACTGGTGGCGGGTTGCTGTCCGAACCCGACCGTCCCTGTCGCTCCAATCGCTTGGACTGCCCATTCATGGACCGAGAAACCGCTGCCCAACTCAGACTTCGCTCGCCCCTCCCTCAGGGGCTCGCCCATCTGGAGCGAGACTCACGCGGCTATCCCGTCACCTACGTCACCGTGCTGATGGCTGGCGGCGTGCCGGACTTCACCCAGGTGGATGGTGAACGCCGGCTGGAGTGCATGCGTGACAATCTCTGCGGATTGTGCGGCAAGCCGCTCTTGTACTGGCGGGCCGTCATTGGTGGCCCCGGGGTCATGAGAAATCGGCTCACGCTCGACCCGCCGATGCACCTGGAGTGCGCGCAGTTCGCCGCCACCAGTCGCGAGGGTGGGTGCCCTTTCCTTCTGCACCTTGGGACCGCTCGTTACGCCAGAAGTGCAGATCCAGCCGAATCGCCCCGGCCAGAGCGCATGTACCTTGCGACGACACGCTCACACGCTCTGGTGCGAATGGGTTCGGATGCCTTCGCCCTGTGTGCGCCGTTCAAGAGCGCCTGGGAGATTCGACATGGCCACCTCGAGCCCTGTCCGGTCGACAGAATCTGATTGGCGGCTGGTGGCGGCCGCAGCGCGCGGCCCCGAGGCTTGCCCGTCCTACTTTGCTCGTCCAGCCCTGACGTAGAGACGTCAGGGCTGGACTGCCGAAGAGGTGATCAGGTGCTACCTTCCGGCCGGCCCGTATGGAGGAACGATCGACCTTCCCGCTGGGCCTGTTCGAGAAGTAGTTACTCGCTGCTGCCATCTCCGTCGTCGGCGGACGCGTCCCCGAGGTCCAGCTCCGGCTGGATGGCTCGGGGCGGCTGGCTGGTCCGCCATGCTTCGAACTCCTCGTCCGTCACCCCGAACCAATTGCGGAGCGCCTTCTTGAGGGCGTCAGTAGCCACCTTCTCCGCCTGGTCGGCACGCTTGGTCCGGTCGAGCGTCGGCTGGCTGAGCTCCAGTGCCTTGCCTTGCTGCTTGATGCACAGGTCCAGGTAGAGGCGTCGAGCCTGGCCCAGCCCCGCATCGAAGGCCTCCCGGTCGGTCAGCCACGGGGAAAGGTGCTGCCACACCGAGGGGATGGTGAGGGCCTGCATCCAGAAGTACCGGAAGTACACCGCATTCGGGGTGTCCATGTTGGTGATCTGGTTGAGCCGGTTGCTGCTGTCCTTGCTGAAGGCGTACCTGCGGTCGCGGACGCGGCCGCGGTCGATCTGGAAAAACTCGTTCCACGCCTTGGTCAGGGCTTCGGCGAAGGCGGGGAGGTCCTTGAGGTCGGCCCCACCGGGCTGGTTCTTGCGCAACTCCCAGAGGGATCCGAGAGTCATGACCATGCCGAGCTGGCAGGCGTGCGTGTTGAAGACGCTGTAGGCGATCTTGCAACGCCTGACCGTCTCGGGCCGGGTGTTTCCGAGGTACTCGTGGGCGCGGTACTTGTCGAACTCGCTCTCCTGCTCCCTCAGGG
Organism: Kitasatospora sp. NPDC001261; assembly: GCF_042896795.1. NCBI lineage: Bacteria > Bacillati > Actinomycetota > Actinomycetes > Kitasatosporales > Streptomycetaceae > Kitasatospora > Kitasatospora sp. NPDC001261. The sequence goes on along the minus strand of NZ_JBIAXP010000046.1, from coordinate 22,861 downwards.
CTTCCCAGGCCCGGATCACGTCCGACTTCGGTGGCTTCGACCCCTCCTCGGAGCGGTTGGTCTGGTAGTTGTCGTAGCTGTCGCGGAGGGTCCAGTAGATCCCGACACCGCCGAACAAGGCGTCGTGCGCGAGCGAGGCGTGCGTGCTCGTGGTGTGCCAGCTCTCCTTGAAGCTCGTGAGACTGGCCGCATGGGCCGCGTAGGGGGCGGTCCGGGACAGGACGGTCAGGATCGCTTGTCCCCACGTGTCCATGAACCTGCTGGTGAGTGCCTCTGCACGGCCGAGCGGGAACTTGGCGTCCCCGATCTCGTCCAGCGTGTACGGGTATCCAGCGTCGTCGACGTAGTCCGGCAGGAGGCTGACGAGGTCCAGCTGGGCACGCATGAAGCGGTCGCGCTCCTCCGCCTTCTCCCTGCCTCCGAACGGCTGGGCGAGGTTGGTGAGGTACTTGGGCGGGCCGAAGATGCAGCGGTTGACCGCCATCTTGAGCAGGTGGATGTTCGTCATCACCGACCAGCGTGCGGGCCGGCTGGTGTTCACCTCGGGGTTGTCGTACTCCACGGCGTAGAGCGGCAGGCGGTCGTCGCTACGACCGCGCAGTGCGCTCAGCATGCTGCGGGTGAGGACGTTGGACAGCTCGCCGTCGGACAGCAGGATGATCCGCGACTCGCTCGGCGGGCGAGCTTCCTTGTTGACGTCGACGAACAGCTTGCGGGCTGCTTCGTGCGGTCGCGCAGATTCGCCGGTCTCCTCCGGGAACCAGCAGACGGTCACCGGAACCTCGATCTTCGCCAAGTCGACCTCGGAGACCTGGTGCTTGCTGAGCAGGTGCTCGACCTGGTGCTCGTAGAAGGGACGGAACTGTGCACCACTGCCGTGCCAAGTGCGGGAGAGAGTGCGCTCGATGGCCAACAGAGCCATCGCCCGGTGCTGACCGTCGAGGACAACGAGGCTCGACTCCGACTCGTTCCACCAGAGCTTCCCCAGGTTCGCCCCGTGCAACTCGCCGTCGGAGTCCAGGAGACGGTGGACCCGGAAGGCACTACCGGCCCGTTCCTCCTGCCAGGGCGCGTCGTCGTGGTCCACCGGGCGAGGGGCATCGAGTGCCGGGAAGGCCGTCGGCCGCTTCTTCTGGAACGGCAGGAGCACGGCGACGATCGGAGGGAAGAAGGCCGGCCCGGTGGATTTCTGTTCGAGCAAGTACGGGATCAGGTTGATCGCCACCCGGTGGTCGTCCAGATCGCGTTGCAGCAGCTGGTTGAAGTCCAGGTCGCCGGCGTCCATGACTTCGCGGACCGGGGCCAGGCTCTTCGTGAGCTGCCGCTCCGGCGCGTCCGCATCACCTCCGAGCCGTGCCTTGGTCATGATGTAGTCGACCCGGCCAGCGGGGGTGTCGAAGCTCCCCCACGTGCCCTGCACGTAGTCCCGGAACGTGATCTTGGAACCCGATCCAAACATCCTTGCGTTGCCTCTCTGAGAACGGTCGTGCCGCGTGGCGGCGAGGGTTGCTGCAGCGGCCACTTCCGAGCACACCGCCCGCCACAGGGCGAGCGTCACTGTGGACATCGTGCGGGCTGCGGTTGACGGGTGCGTGGGATGTGCGGCTGCCGCCGTGGTGGTGTACTCCGTGGAGTGCACCACCACGGCCGGTCACTGGTCCTTGAACTCCTCCCGCAGCAGGGCCTCCGTGAACATGCCCCAGTAGGTTCGGAGGTCGTCGAAGCGCTCCGGGTCCTCGTACATCCCCTCCGCCCTCGCGTAGCCCATGAAGAGCAGATCGATCGCGGCCTCCGCACGGCGAGCCAGGTCGGTGATCTCCTCCGGTTCCATGCCCTGTGCGCCCTCGTCGGCAACCTTCTTGAGCGGGGCGTACACCTTCTCGAAGAACGCGTGGCGGTGGTTCAGCTTGACCACCGACTTGCCGTTGAGGTGGTGGATCACCAGGAACTCCTTGCCCGGCCATTGCGCGTCAAGGACGGTGATGGGCCTGGAGTTGATCTGTTCGCGCAGCTTCTCGATCTTGCCCGCGTCGGCGTCGGCGTCCAGCCCCATGTCCGCGGCTGCCTGCTGGACCACCTTCTCCTCGAGCTCCGGGGTCGCACCGCGGCCGGCGAGGCCGCTGGGGAGAGCCGGAACCACCTTGGATGCGGTGTCCATGCTGGAACTGTGCTCGCCGTTCGCGAAGCGCTGCTGCGTCTCGGTCTCCTTCCAGACCGCGCGGACCTGTCGGAGCGCCTGCTTCACCGGGGGCCTGAGCCATTCACGGACCTGGCGCCGCAGTTTGTCCACGGGCTCCGCACCGCGCTTCACGTTGCGGACCTGGAAGTACTCGTCCAGCTCGGCGGGAAAGCTCACCTCGACGGCGACGTAGCGCAGGACCTTGTCGCCGCGTCCGCCCTCCAGCAGCCGTGGGATGACGTCGTAGTAGATCTCGCGGCCGTTGCGCAGGATGCTGATCTTCGCGGTGTTGTCGGCGCTGATGTGGAAGTCGCTGATGTCCTGCCCCTTGAAGTCCACCTCACCACCGGCGCCCTGCCAGGGGCGGAACTCCTTCGGCACGATGGCGACGGAGACGTGGACCTTGTGACCGTCCACCTCCAGATCGGTCTCCTCGATGAGTTCACCGCGGGGGTCCAGGGGCTTGTACCGGGAGATGATCCTGGGATTGTCCCGCAGGAAGAGCGGGTCGTGGAGCGTCGTGACCTTCCCGTCCAGCTCGAACACCCGGCCGGTGTCGATGTAGGTCCGGTAGGCGCGGGCGATGAACTTCCGGAGATCGGAGATCTTCTGTTCGAGAGAGGTGCCGTAGGTTCCCCCGCTGGCGAGCCGGTCGATCTTCCCGAACACCACGACCGTGCCGGACGCGAAGGGGCGGTCGTCGCGCCCGACCATGAGTTTGGCGGCTTCCGCCGGCCAGCCCTCCTCGGCCTCGGTGGTGGTGATGAAGTGCTGCTTGCCGTCCCGGATCTCCTCGAGGTCGATGTAGCTGTGGAAGACCTTCGGGTTGCCGGTCCGCTTGCTGTAGATGTCGATTCGCTCGCCCAGGCTGAGGCCGGCGAGCTTGAGGCCGACACCGAAGCGTCCCAGGCCCTGGCGCTGCCCGTAGCGGCTGCTGTAGCCCATCGAGAGAACGTGGTGCATCTGAGTGGGGTCAATGCCGATGCCGTTGTCGGCGATGAGGATGCTGTCGATCGTCTTCTTGCCGCGGCCGAACACCGGCAGGACGCGCATCAAGGTGGCCTCGGCCTCGATGGAGTTGTCCAGCGGCTCACCGATGGCGGCAGTCAGGTCGAAGCCCGCGTCGCGCATGGAGTCCAGTGCTCGGTCCACCTGGATGAGCTCGGCGCGGTGGCCGTCTGGGGAGAGGAACAGTGGTGTGGTCGTCATCGTGGGTCCTTAGCTTGCGTCGATGGCCAGGTGCTCGGGGTGTCCCGAGGGCTGGAGGTGGAGGCGGGTGCGCCGGGGCAGGCAGAACGCGCAGGGGGTGGGGTGGAAGTCGGGCCGGTCAGGGTGGATGCGGTTGGACACCCCGGGAGCCAGGAGGTGGAAGAGGGCACATTCGACGTCGTAGGCACTGACTGCACTGGGGTGCACGTCGTAGGTGAAGTAGTCGCCGTGCTTGTCGGTGCAGTGTCGGAGGAGTCGGCGGCGTACGTCGGTGTCGCTCCTGCCGACATAGGTGGGGATGCCGCCGGCGGTGTACAGGACGTAAGTGCCGATCAGGCGGGGCGGTATGAGGGCGCGTACGAGCCAGGGTCGCAGCCGTAGGGGCCGGGGCGTCACGCAGTCTCCTCCGCGGCCTGCCACAGAGCCCTGGCGCGACGGCGCGCCCGGCTGATCCGCTCGCGCATGCGGGGCAGAGCTACGCCGTGACGTCGGGCCATGGACGCGGCGTCGTGTCCGCGGGCGAGCTCGTCGAGGAGGACGCGCTCGCCGGCGGCGAGCTTGGGCTCCGACTCGAGCCACGCGAGGATCTCCACGACCGGGTAGCGGGCGTCGGTGTGACCACCATCCGTGCGTTCCGGGTCGAGCGGGACGCTGGGAGCGATGGCCCGGCGGCGCTCCAACGCTTCGTAGGCGTGCCCCATGGCTGATCTCACGCGGTACGGCGCGGGGCTGGTGTCCTCCGACGGATTGCGCAGGAGTTCGTCCAGGGCACGGTCGATGCGGTCGAGCTGATACATGTCGCGACTGGCTAAGGCCTGCTTCTGCAGAGCCTTGACCGCCCCGGCGACGGGGTGGCTGATCATCGTTCGCTCCGGTGTCTGGTGGTGGGCCCCATGCGGTGGCTCACGTCCGAAAGGTGAAGCGGGGTTGTGGAGTTGTCGCCCTAGCGTACGCGGCGGGACTGACGGGTGAGGGCGTCTTGCCGAATCCGATGGCAGCTTCGGTCTTGAACCCCCCTCATCCAAGTAGGTCGGGTGGGACGCGGAGTTGTTGCGCACGGTGCGGGCGATTTTTGATGGAGCGTCGGTGACCCCTGAAACGAAGCAGGCCCGCTCCCTCCGAAGGAACCGGAGGGAGCGGGCCTGTGAGCCTCGGTCTATTCAGCCGCGATGGCGATGAGGTCCTGGATGGAGCGCAGATCCTGGCGACCGGCGAGGACGCCGATGCCGCGGTGCAGGTGGACCAACAGCGTCTTGCTCACGGCAGGGTCGGTGGGTTCGTCCCCGTCGGCCGCGCACCTCTGCTTGAGCAGGGACAGGTAGATGTCCCCGTGCGGACCCGCGAACGTCTTCCAGGAGATCTCCACGTTGGAGTCCGTGGTGATGTCCCGGACGAGCGGGGGGGAGGGGTCGCGAAGGGACAGCGTGAGCGCCCACCGGCACAGCTCGTTCCACTGGGTCAACCCGGTGTGACGCTTGAGCCAGGCCAGCTGGTCCTTGGCGGCCTGGGAGAGCCGGATGGTGACTTCAGACGGCATGCATGGCTCCCTCGGTCCACCAGTAGCCCCCCGTGACACGGGTGGTGAAGGTGGTGTCGTCGTGCTCGAGGACGTAGCTGTGGGCGATGGAGGGCTTGAGTCGGCGCAGGAGGTTCTCGTCGATCTCCTCATCCGTGGACAGCAGGAGGACCTGCCGTCCTGCATGCGGGAAGTACCGGTCGACGAGGTGCTCACGGTGCCGACTGTCCAAGCGGCCCAGCGGGGTGTCGATCACGGTGGGCAAGCGGTTGCCGGCCACCTTCGCCAGTCCCCACAGCAGGGAGATCGCAAGGAGCTGACGTTCGCCAGCGCTGAGCCGTGCGGGATCGATGGGCTCCTTGTCGCTGTTGGCCAGCGCGAGCGTGAACTTGTCGGTGTCGATCCTCAGGTCCTTGATCAATCCGTTCTTGCGCATCAAGGTCTGGAAGCTCTTCAGGACCGCCACTTCCAAGCTGCTGATGTGCTTCTGCAAGAGGGCTGAGCCGAACCTCTCCAGGGTGGCGCGGGCCTTCTCGGCATAGGTGACGATGCGCTGTAGCTCCTCCTCGCGGATGAACGTCCGAGCCCGCTTCTCCCGTGCACGTTCGAGGTCCGCTTGAAGGCGCTCGTGGTGAATCCGTGCCTCCGCCACCAGTTCCGTGGCGCGCTCGACAGCAGCTCGGGCGACGATCACGTCCTCCACGGCCTTCTGGCGGGCGTGGATGAGGGCCTCGATCTGCTGCTCGTCGGGAACCGCTGCCAGCTGGCGTTCGGCCTGCTCCAGCTCGTGCACCGTCTTCTGGGCTTCCTCCAAGAGCTCTCGTGCGCGGCTCTCGTCCGCTGGCAGCACATCGTCCAGTGCGGACAGCTTCTGTGCGAGGCTGCGGGGCAGGCCGAGGTCGACCGTCAGCTCAGCGGCCGAGGCGCGCTTCTTCCTGTCTGCGGTCAGCTTCTTCTTCAGCGTGGTGCGCACCGTGCCGGGCACGTTGTCGGGCAGTTGCTCGACCAACCACGCGTCGCGGGATTCGAGAATGCCCACGACCTGCTGTGCCTCGTGCGCCTCGTGCTCGCGAACTGATTGCTCACGCAGTGTGGCGAGCTGATCGCGTACCAGCAGCAGCGGTAGTGCTCCCTCAGCGAGGCCGCGCAGAGCCTTCTGCGTCGCGGCCAGGCGGTCCCCTGTGTCCTTCTTGGCAGTCTCCAGCCTGCGACGCTCCTCGAAGAGCCGTCCGCCGGCGCGTTCGAAGTCCCGCTCTATCTTCTCGAGGGCCGCCTGGGCGCTGTCACGGAGCGATGTGGCCTGCGCCCGGTCCTGACTCCGGTCCGACACTTCCTGGGCAGCGGCCTGTGACCTGGCCTTCAGGTCCTGGATCTGGTCGAGGACGCCCTGGTCCTCCTGTGACAGCCGCTGCCGACGCTGGAGGGCGAGCAGATCAGTCCGCAGCTGTTCGACAGCCCTCACGCCCAGGAGGGACTGGACCGCCGCTTCGATGACGTCCGCGGCGCGCTCGGGGTCGGCGAGCTGCTCGACCTTCTCGCCGTCGAAGAAGAAGAGTGAAGCGACTTCGAGGGGCAGGATTTCCTCGACGTGCTCGGCCCAGTTCTCGCTGATCGTGGCATCGTACCTACCGTCGACGGTGACGGTGAGGTTCTCCCGTGCGCTCTTGCCGTTGACGGCCCAGGTCCGGGCGACCTCGTACGTACGGAGGCGCCCTTCCACGGTGATCGAGAACTCCAGCCGGAGCTCGGCGCCACGGGCGGGGTCGGCCAAGCGGTTGATGCTCTCACGCAGATAGGCGTCGTACGAGCGGCTACCGCGTCCGCTGCACCGAGCACGCGGTCCGTACAGTACGAGCTGGATCGCATCGAGCAAGGTCGTCTTGCCGCAGCCGTTGAGGCCGCCGATCAACACGATCGGGCGCTTCGGCTTTACCCGGAGGTCCAGGTGCTGGCGGCCCTGGTAGGCGCCGAAGTCGTGGAGCGTAAGCTTATGCAGGTGCATCGGTGGTGGTCTCTTCGTTCAGCGCCAGCTGGGTCGGGTCACTTTCGCGCAGTTCCTTCAGCCTCTTCGCGAACTGCAGCGCGTCGTCCGCGTCTTCGTAGTAGCCCTTCTTGATGGCCTTCTCCAGGGACTCGAACAGGCCGGCTCGGCGGGTCATCGTCCGGTACTGGCGTTCGATCGCGAGGAGCTCGCGGGTCATCGAGAAGTGGATCACATCCTCTTCGCAAGCTTCCTTGAGCAGCCCGATCTCTTCCGCCCCCAGGACGAGCTGCTCGTCCAGTGGCAGCCCCGGGAACTTCTCGCCGGTCGCCTGCTCGTAGATGCCCGGCAGCGAGTCCTCGACCTCGTGCTTCTCGAACACCCAGATCCGGCGGATCTCGTGCAGCTCCGCCATCGAGATGAGCTCGATGCCGCGGACGTGCTCCGGGGCCTTCTTCCGGACCTTCGTCTGGGCGGCGAGGAGCTTGCGCAGCCAGTCCTCGCGGGCCGACTGCTTGTAGGGCCCGGGAATGGTCCGGTCGCCGTCGCCGAGCAGCTGGACGTTCCCGTTCATCCGACGGAAGTCCCGCGTCTCGCTCTCCTTCTTGACGTCGTCGAGCTCGTTGCGGAGCTTGAGCAGGGGCCGCATCCACTGCTTCTCGTCGTCGTTGCTGATCATGGCAGCCATCGACTTGTCCTGCTCCACCAGCGTGCACGTCCAGCAGCCGAAGCGGCTGTCCCCGCACGAGGGCGTGCTGTCGTCGACGACCAGGGGGCACTCGGAATCGGCTGATGCACCCTGGTACATCGTCAGCAGGTCCTTGTTCTTGTGTCCCCACGGGTTGGGGTACTGCATCAAGAACGCCCACACCTCCTCGGTCGACCATGCCTCGATCGGGCTGTAGACCAGGGAATTAGGGAGGTTGCCGTTCGGCGAGAGGCGGTCGCGGACCCGCCGCTTCTCGTGCCGGGCCATCGCCCGCGCCCGCGCCTGGCTCTCCGCCTTGCGGATGCCCAGTACGAGGATCGCTTCGCCGTGCCGACGCACGACGCGTCGGATGAAGCTGTTCGAAGGCTTGATCTTCAACCGCTCCGTGCACCAGCGGAACTTCGGCCGGGGCGCCGGGTAGCCCTTGCCGATCAAGTTGACCCAGAACGTGTCCTTGATCTCCGGCGTCAGCTTGTGGGACTCGATGGGGAGCTGCTGTTCCTGCGCGGCCGTGCGCATGGTGTCCAGCGACTGGCCGACCCACGCCGCGACGACGGGGTTCTCCACCAGGGTGTCCGTGCTGATCACGTGGACCGGCTTGGCGCGCTGCTCGGCCGGCAGGTCCTTCAGCGCGAGCCACACCAGCTGGAGGACAGCAGTGGAGTCCTTTCCGCCGCTGTACCCGATCACCCAGGGAACGTCGTCGGCGACGTAGAGCTCTCGGATCTCGTCCGTCAGTTCGTCGACGACCTCCGCCAGGGGCCTGTCCTGGAACGCCGCCGGCTTCGGGGTGGTCATGAATCTCCTCGCAGGTAGGCGTCTTCGACACGCTGTTCCTCGGCGCTGAGGTCGAGCTTCAGGTGCTGACGCAGGTAGTTCACGGTCAATGTCAGGTTCTGGTGGCTCTTGGACACCCGCCCGGCCACGAGTGCTCGCCCCTCCCAGTCGGTGTTGGCGCGCGACCAGTCCACCAACGACAGGCGTTTGAGTGCCGGGGTCCAGGTCCGGGGCGTCAGTGACTTGCGCAACAGCGAGTTGCCCACCCGCCCCATCGCGTGCAACGCGATCCCGTGGCTGTGCAGATAGTCGCGGCGGACGTCCGGAGCCGACAGTTCCCGGTGTCGTACCAGCTTCCACTCCGGGATCGCCACGTCGACCGCGTCCCAGTACGCCTCGGCCACCTCCCGCGACTGGTCCTTGGTGATCTCCAGGCCTTGTAGCAACGACTGCGTGGCGTAGTACACGGAGCTCAAGGTGAACAGCTTGCGTGAGCGCTGGGACAGCGTGCTCGATTCCATCTCCACGTGCCCCTTGAACACGGGTGCCCGCATCGCCAGCAGCCGGACGATGGATGCCAGGTCGTCGCGGTGGTCGTACAGCACTCCGATCGAACGCGGTGGCCGTACGGCGTGCCGGTTCAGGTCGGCGAACATCTGTTGGCAACGGGCGAGACCGACATCGTGGAAGAACACCACAGCGATCGTCTCCTCGCCGAGGTCGGGGTTCTCCTTCAGCGCTTGCTCGATCGCGGCACGCCGGTGTTGGCCGTCGTTGATCAGGAACCGGGCGGCCATCGAGATCCGGATCTGCCCGGCGCGCATCCCCACGCCGCTGTCCGCGATGCCTTCGAAGCGGATGTCTCCGTCGACGGAGGCGGTCAGCGCACTGAAGACGTAGTCGGCGGGGTTGTCGACGATGTAGCGGGTCAACGCCGGAAGGCGCCCCTTGTTCAAGATCCGTTGAGCCCGAACCTCGGGGGCCAGCTCGTCCTCGTCGAAGAGGAAGATCTTCGGGATGAGTCGCAGCGGACACATGGACACGTAGAACTCGCGCCCCGCCTGGATGCCGCGGATGGCCGGGAAGACGTACTCGAAACCGGCCGACGTCGCCGGCTCGGCAGACTGAGAAGCAACTGAAGAACCCACCCGATCACGCTATCGTACGTCAGGTAAATGACGTACACGACGTGCAAAATAACGCTCGAAGGTGGCTTGGTTCGATGGTGACGTACCTCGACGCGGCGGCTACGACGCCCGTGGATCAGCGCGTGGCCGATGTCGTCCTGCACTGGATGACCGCGGAGTTCGGCAACGCAGGGAGTCGTCACGAGTACGGGACGCGTGCCAAGCGGGCAGTTGAACGGGCCCGCGAGTACCTGGCCGGCACGGTGGGGGCCGAAACCGATGAGCTGATCTTCACGAGTGGTGCCACGGAGAGCAACAACATCGCACTGCTGGGGCTCGCATCCCACGGCGAGCAGACCGGGCGGCGGCACATCATCACCTCCGCCATCGAGCACAAGGCGGTCCTGGAGCCGCTGCAGCACCTGGCGGGCCGTGGGTTCGAGGTGGACTTCATCGAGCCTGGCCCCTCCGGCAGGGTCGAGGTGGAGGCCGTCATGGAGAGGTTGCGGCCAGACACCCTCCTCGTGTCGCTGATGCACGTGAACAACGAGACCGGGGTGATCCAGCCGGTCGCCGATCTCGCGCGCGAACTGCAAACCACGGCGACGTACCTGCACGTCGACGCGGCCCAGGGGTACGGCAAGATCCCGGAGGATCTGGTTGCACCGATCGACATGATCAGCATCAGCGGACACAAGATCGGCGCCCCGAAGGGCGTGGGAGCTCTCGTCACTCGCCGCCGGGAGAACCTCGACGACGAGCGGCCCCCTCTTGAGCCGATCATGTTCGGCGGCGGACAGGAGCGGAAGCTGCGTCCGGGTACCCTGCCCGTTCCCCTGATCATGGGTCTGGCAGAGGCATCGCGGATCTTCGAGAACGAGCGAGCCCAGTGGCGGGCCTCGGCCCAGGAGGTGCGGTCCCGTCTTCTCGAGGGACTGGCCGACCTGCGTTTTCACGTCAACGGTGACCAGGACCACGTCGTCCCGCACATCCTCAACCTCTCCTTCGACGAGGTCGACTCGGAGGCGTTCCTCGTCATGCTCAAGGACCTGGTTGCCGTCGCGACCGGATCCGCGTGCACCAGCGCCTCGTACACCCCCAGCCACGTGCTCACCGCGATGGGCCTGCCCGGCAACGTGGTCTCCAACGGACTGCGGTTCTCGTGGTTCCCGGCGCAGACCGAGGGACTGGACGTCGCCGAGCTCGCCCGCGGCGTCGAGAAACTGCGTCCCCGGGCCTGAGCGTCACTGCCGGGCCCGGACGAGCCGGTGCCCGCGCAGTACCCATCCGCACCGTGCGAGCTCGTTCTCCCACCCGTTCTCGGTCCCGATCAGGTGCGGACGTGCGTACAGGCCGGCCCGGACCTCGGATTCGGTCAATCGCCGGTACTTGGCCGCGTCCGGGTCGTCGGGGTGGAGGAACTCGTGCTTGCGGTGCAGCAGCGGCCGGTTGTCGCGGTCACCGTACGAATGGTGGGAGGCCTCGAAGGTCCCCAAGTCAACCTGGTAGGACGTCAGCAGGCGTGGATGCGGATCGCTGTCGAAGTCGGGGTAGTCCAGCCAACTGACAGCGCGGCCGCGGTGGCAGAGCTTGGCAACCGTCCACGCCTGCGGCCTGCCGGCAGCGATCGATGCGCAGTGCTCGTATAGCCGCAGCACCGTCGGCATCCGTTCCACTGCTCTCCGATGGACGTAGAGCGCGGTCGGGGTCAGTTTCCCGACTGCGGAAGCATTCATGGCTCCGCGGACGTAGGTGTCGTCCCGCAGTTTGAGCAGCAGCCGGTCGGCTCGCTGGCAGGCCTCCTTGTACGAAGAGAAGAACGCTCGAATGTCCAGCTGCACGGTCAGTGGCAGGCTGGTGAAAGGGCCCCGGCCATTGAAGAGTTCGACGGCCAGGAACAGCAGGGTGTTGAGGGTGGAGCGCTTGGCGCCATCTGCCACCTTGGCGGGATCGGCTGACTCGCGTACGAGCCGATGGATGTCGGGTGGGCGTAGCTGCCCCAGCTGCTGGGCCATCGGCAGGGGCATTTCCTCCAGCCGTGGAGGGCGTCCCCGCCGTTCGACGTGGTCGACCAATGAGGCGATCGCGGACGTCGTGTCGTCCGAGGACAGCCACTGGTCGTCAGTGATGATCCGGCGCGCGAGGTAGCTCAGTCGCGCAGAGTCCTCCTTGAAGGCGTAGATGGTCCCTGGCGAGGCCGAGACGGCCCTGACCCCAGTGACCTCCTCCACGTAGGTCCGCAGTTCGCCGGCACCGTACAGGTGCTGGAAGGTGTTGCGCCGGGTCAACAGGCCGTCACCGAACTCCTCGCCGGTGACCTTCGCCCGTTCCCAGGTGAGGCGTGCGGAGACGATCAGTACCGTGCCTGCCAGTTCCCAAGCGCGCTGAAGAGTCCGGCTCCGCTCGGCCGGGTCTTCGATGACGTTCAGCACGTAGGTCAGGAGTACCACTGGGGATGGCTCGAGGCGCCCGTCAGGCTGGTAGAACGGATCCCAACCCACAGCCTCGCACCCCATGTTCCGGAGCGACTGCACGTCCTCCCCGCGCCCGCACCCGTAGTCGAGCACCGCGTGACCAGGGCGGATCTGTTTGTCCATGACCGCCTGGCGGGCTGGAACCGACAGGCCTCTCCGGCTGATTGCGGTTAGCCGGCGGTCACTTTTCCAGCGCGCTTGGACCACTTGAGTCACGACCTCACACACTCGGTCGACGAAGGACATACCCCACGAGCCTGGCGGGACCGAGCCTTGCCTGGGGTCTCGGCCTGAGTAGCTTTGGGCCAAGGCCTGTCGTTAGCCTGTCCTGCCTTGCCGGCCGGACTAACATCCTCGCCACCACCGACGACGTCCACAACCACCTCGACCAGGCACTTTAGCCACCTGGTCTTTGATCCTGAGCGTGCATCAGTCCCGCTGACTGAGTGGCCGAAGCCGCTCACCGAGGCGACGGGCGCGCGGTGCTAGCATCGGGCTCTTCGAGACCCTTGCTTGCCTGGCGCTGCGTCAAGCATAGAGCGGAGGACGTGCAGTGAGCGGAAACGACGCTGACGTGAAGGAGTACGACGCTCTTCTCGTACAGCAGACCAATGGCGGGAAAGCACTAGTCTTCTTCGCGGCCCCCGCGATAGAGGTAGAAGAGTGGGCGGGAGTTCCACAACGTAGGAAGCTCACCAATGGGGAAATGGTTGGCTTCCAGCGCGAAGAGAAGCAGAGCCGCGTCAATGACCTCGTCAAATTCTTCAAGGATCCTAACAATGTGGTCCAAAACCCTCTTCTTGGAGCCCCCCAAGATAGGCAACGAGTAGAGTTCAAGCCCAGCTCCCCCGGTTCCCCTTTTGGTCGGTTGTGCATTGCGCAAGAGGACTACTCTAAGCTGTCTATGGCGGCAATCCTCAAACGCCTGATCTCGATTCTCGAGTCACGCGTAGACGGCCTAAGAGATGCCCCGCTTGATGAACAGCGAGTTGCTCAACTAGCGCGACTCGAGAGCGCTCAGGGCACGCCCGAGGATCCGCAGGACGAATCTGACGAATATGAACGCGAAGTCGATGACGTTTTGGAATCGGATGATTCTTCCATCGACGAGGCGGAGGCGACGGCTTCCGTCATGCTCTCCGAGGAAACCCATCTAGTCGACTTCTATGCAGAATTGCGTGCCCGGCTGCGAGTGCTGGAGCAGCGGGGCGTCGATGACGCCGAAGAAATCCAAGGGTTTACTAAGGATTCCCTTTGCAGCTACCTGAAACCTGTGGCTCTGGTAGATGGGCAGCATCGATTGCGTGGCGCCGCCAAGTCCGCTGTGGCTTATGCGCAGAGCCCAAGCGGCCAGGCTGAGATCCTTCAGGCAGTAAGGTCGGGCATAGACCCGGATCAGGCTGAGCGCCAGGTGATACTTGGCAACTCTCGCCATCTCCCGATTTCCCTACTGATGGACGACAGCCCAAGCGAGCACGTATTCCAGTTCATCATAGTCAACCAGCGGGCTACTCCTATGGGGCAAGCGCTCCTGGGAACGATTGTCTCCACCAGTCTGAGTCGCAACGAGATGGATGCGGTAGCCGACCGCCTTCGCGCCGCAGGAATCAAGCTGGAAGACTCCCAGGCTGTAGCCTATCTGACTCGTTCAGCTGACAGTCCGTTCCGTGGTGTGGTCCAGACGGGCCTGCAAGGAGATCATCCTGATCTTCTTCAGTGGACTGTGCTGCGCAGCCTGGTGTCCATCTTCAGAGAATTGCGGGGAGGGCGACCGTATAACCAGAAGGTCGACTACGCGAAAGCCTGGAGAGCAGAATTCCTCCCCCAAAGTGGATTGGTGGATCCTGGCACTGACGAGGAGAAGTTCGCGGACTGGTCGCGCCCTGACGGCCCTTGGAGGGCCGTCTTCATCGGGTTCTTCTGCCGAATCCGGGACTATTTCGGGGATGAGGCACACCCTGACACGTTCAATGGCTGGGGAAGTACTGCTAAGAGCAATCTTTTCAATAAGATCTCCTTGACGATCCTTGCTGCCGACTTCTTTGAATTTCTGTACACCCAAGAAGAGCCTCTTTCGGATCTTTCCGCATTCGAAACGGCGCTTGAAAGCTGGCTTAGGAGTGGGCGAGTTAGTGAATCATACTTCAATAGGGACTGGAAGCTCGATAACATCAAGAAGGATCAGGCCCCCGTGAAGAGGCTGTGGGCGCAGAATTGGCAGGAATATCGAAAGGTCCCGACGGCTGGTTTTCCTCGGAAGTATAAGCCGTAAAGCCCATGGACACGCATGAGATCCAGCATTTCTACAAGGTTCTCGCGGATGCATTTCCAACACGGTGGACCGAAGATGGGTTGCGGCGGATTGCTCAGCTAAACGCCCCCTCTGGAATTCTTGGCAAGAATGAGTGGCTACTGCGCGCCGACTATGCCATGACCGTAGGGCGCTGGTTCTTGGAGGGAATCATAGATGTCCGTCGCCATGCTCGCGGAACTAGTAATATCGGTCACGTCTTCAAGGAAGTGCGAACATCTCTGACGTCGCTCTGCAGAGATTCCCCAGCTGATGAGATTGACGGTGCTGCGACTGAGCTGGCATCACTTGCTTGGCGCGAAGTCGTGGCTTTGAGGGGGGCTGGGCGGGAGCGCATAACACGTTCCATGAAGGTGGCCGTATGGCTGAGCAATGGTCCTGACCAGCGATGCTATCTCTGCGGCTACTCCTTCAGCATTCACGCGCGAGACCTCTTGCTCGGGAGAACTCGCGCGAATTTGGCGCCACTTAGTATGGTCGACTTCACTCGCCCCAGAGGGGCGAATTGGCGTCATCTCAGGATTGAACTCGATCACGAAATACCGGTGGCGGAAGGCGGGGTCACGGATGAAAGTAATCTGCGCCTTACTTGTGGATGGTGTAACGTCACAAAGAGCAGCCTTTGGAGCTTTTATGACGCAAAGGCCTGGATTGCTGGCGAAATGAATCATCCTACGCTGGGTTTTGTCTCTATTCCCCAGCCGCTGTGGATGCTGCGTATCGTAGCCGCACGGGGGCGCTGCGAGGCGGCAGCTGGCTGCACGGCTCGACTAGAGAATTCCGAACTCTTCGTGGCTCCGCATAATCCGACTGGCTCTATGACACCCACAAATTTGCTTGTGGTTTGTGCATCCCATGATCCGTGGGCCGCGCACCGGCTTGTCAGCCCGGCTCTGCTGCCCGCAAGACGGTAGGGTGTGCATTTGCCGGAGCTCGGTTACACGTGGGTCTCGGTCTTCTGCTTGAGGCGTTCGTAGGGCGTCTGGCCGCAAGTTGTAGTAGTCCTCCCCTCATCGGGGCTTGTTGTTCAGGGTGTCGGTGTCGTTGACGACGACACGGCGAGTGTGCGGTAGAACTCCTCGGCGTCGATGTGGTGGGAGTGTTTCGACCTCGCCGACACGTGCGCGGTTGCATCAGGGTGTCGGGTAAGGAATCGCTGGCTGGTGCGGCGCTGCCGGCCACATCGCCTGCGCTGACTTCCGTGGGGCCTGCCGGCGAGGGTGTACCCGCGTGGGCGGCAGCGCACCTAGTGGAGCACTCGCTGCCGTCGTTCTGGTGGCCGCGGTCGTTGCAGTGATCAGCTCGAGTCGGCCCCGCGTTGTGTTGCTCCCTGAGACTGTTCCTGGAACCGTCTTGGTGGACCAGTGACCTCGTTCCCGGCCGTAGACCTGAGCCGCGTCGTGCCAGATCTGTGCCAGAACGGGCGGAGAGCGGCGGTCAGCAGCGGTCTGCGCCGGGTGGCCGGAGGGGTGATGGCGTCGGTATCGCCGCAGGTCAAGAGCACTTTTGGGCCCGAAGGCCCAAAGATTCCCAAGCTTAGAGCGCGAGTTCGATTCTCGTCGCCCGCTCCAGCAGTAAAGCCCCAGGCCAGTGGCCTGGGGCTTTCGCGTTGTCCGGGGCCGGTCGGGGCGGTCAGTGGGGGTGGGTCCAGGCGGGGGTCCAGGTGCCGGGGGTGCCGGGGGTGGGGGCGGTGGTGGCGAGGTGGGCCCGGAGGGCGGGGAGGGCCGGGTGGGGGTTGTCGCGGTGCCAGAGGAGCGAGTGGGGGTAGACGGGCGTCGGGTCGGTCACCGGGATGCGGCGCAGGCCGTGGGCGGCGGGCCAGACGAGGCGGGTCCGCTCGCTCATGAAGGTGGCGAGGGCCGGGGTGTCGGCGATGGTGTCGAGGAGGGCGTCGGAGCCAAAGTTGGGGCCGGTGGCCTCGATGGTGAGGCCGAACTCGGCGACGAGGTCGGCGTAGTAGGCGCCCCACTCGGTGCCGGGGACGATGCCGGGCATCCAGATCCGGTGGCCGGCCAGGTCGGCGACGGTCAGCGTCCGGGCGCCCGCCAGGGCGTGGGCGGGGCCGGTGAGGAGGTGGAGCGGTTCGTCGAGCACCCGGACGGATGCGATGTCCTCGGGGAGCGGCCGGCCGGGCATGGCGACGGCGCGGAAGGTGGCGTCGATCGCGCCGGAGCGGACGGCGGCGACGGCGGTCTCGATGTCGTGCAGCATCAGCACGTCGAGGTCGATGTCCGGGTGGGCGCGGTGGAAGTCGCGCATCAGGCCCGAGACGGCTCCGCGCGAGTTGAGCACGTCGACGCGCAGCGGGCGGCGGCCGGCCCGTACGGACGCGACGGCGCGTTCGGCGGCGCGCAGCAGTTCGCGGGCGTGGGGCAGGAACGCCTGTCCGTCGATGGTGAGTTCGGCGCCGCGCGGGGTGCGGGTGAACAGTCGCACGCCGAGGTCGCGCTCCAGTGCGGCGACGCGTTTGGAGACGGCCTGCTGGGTGATCGACAGGTCGACGGCGGCCTTCTGGAACTGGCCGGCTTCCGCGATGGCGGCGAAGGTGCGCACTGCTTCGAGGTCCACGCCGATCCACTGTAGAGAACAACCTGTGGTTGTGCGGGGTGGGCGAAACGGTTGTTTGACCGGCCGTGGTGCCTCCCGGTTGGCTCTCACCGGTCAACTCCGGTTTGTCCGGTCGGGGTCGGGACGTCGAGGGGAGCGCACCGCGCATGACGGGTGGGAAACGGCTGGGCCGGCGGTTCGGCTGGCTGTGGGCGGCGTACGCGGTGAGCGCGTACGGGTCCGGGCTGGGGTTCGGGGCGCTGCCGCTGATCGCCGTGCTGGTGCTGCGCGCCGGACCGGCCGAGGTGTCCGCGCTGTCCGCGGTGGGGCCGGCGGTGGGCGCGCTGATCGCGGTGCCGCTCGCGCCGTGGGTGGAGTTCCGGCGCAAGCGTCCGGTGATGATCGCGATGGACCTGGTCCGGTTCGCGGCCATGGCGTCGATCCCGGTCGCGTACGCCCTGGGAGGGCTGGGCTTCGTCCAGCTGCTGGTGGTCTCGATCGTGGTCGCCGCGGCCAGGATCGCGTTCGGCGCGGCCAGCGGCGCCTACCTCAAGGCCCTCGTCCGGCCGGACGACCTGCTGGTGGCCAACGCGCGGTTCGAGTCCACGAACTGGAGTTCCATCGCGATCGGTCCGCCGCTGGGCGGGGCGGCGGTCGGCCGGTTCGGGCCGGTCACCACCGTGGTGGCCGACGCGCTCAGCTACCTGCTCTCCGCGCTGAGCATCACCGCGATCCGCGGCCGGGAGGAGACGCCGCGGCGGACCGGCGGGAACACGGTGCGGGCGGGCGCGGTGCTCGACGGCTGGCGGCACATCCTGGGCGACCCCGGTCTGCGGGCGCTCTACCTCAACAACATGCTCGTCTCCGGCCTGATCATGGCCACCGAGCCGGTGCTCGCCGTCCTCCTGCTCCGCCAACTCCACTTCGCCCCATGGCAGTACGGCCTGGCCTTCGCCGCCCCCTGCCTCGGCGGGCTGATCGGCTCCCGGTTGGCCCGGCGGGTCGTGGCACGCCACGGCCGGGACCGGGTGTTCCGGACCGTCGGCACCCTGCGCGCCGTCTGGCTGATCGGCCTGGCCTTCGTCCGCCCCGGCGTGGTCGGCCTGGTCACCGTGATGGCCGTCGAGCTGGCGATCATCGTCAACATGAGCCTGTTCAACCCGGTGCTCGCCACCTACCGGCTCGAACGCACGCCCAAGCACCTGGTCGCCCGCACCCTGTCGGCCTGGTCGATCGGCCAGCAGGCGTCCATCGCCGTCTGCACCGCGCTCGGCGGGCTGCTCGCGGCCGCCACCGGACCGCGCACCGCCCTCGTGGTCGCGGGACTGCTCATCCTCGCCACGCCGCTCCTGCTGCCCCGGGCCGACGGCCGGGCGCGACCGGAGGCCGTACCCGGCACACCACCCGCACGGAGGACATCCGCATGACCACCACCCCCGCCGCCGGCCCGTTCGCGCTCGACCCCGCGCGCACCGCCCTGCCCCATCGGCTCCTCCCCTCCAGGGCCCACGTGCTTGACACCGCCACGCTGCGCGCCTTGGTCCGGGAGACGGGCTGACCGGGCCCGAACGGATCCGGGTTTGCGAGTGGCGTCCATTCCGATACAGCCGAACCATGTGAAGGCCGCAGGCCATTTGACCTGCGGCGTTCGCGACATATGAGTCGTTGTCGGGTTTGGATCCATTTGCCCACCGCAGCGACGGAACCTGTCGACAGCTGCGGTGGTGTGTGCTGGGGGGCGGTGTGCGATCCACGTGGACGACGGAGCGCTGACCGATCGATTTCCGCGTCAGCCTGTTGGTTCGGAGTGCCTCTGGGCCTCGTATCAGGCGACTGAAAGGTGTCGCTCGCTGCGGCGGGGCGGATCGACGGAAGCGGCGCCCAGCTTCCGAAGCGCTTTGTGCAGGTCCCAGCTACTTGGTGCCTGCTCGTGCCAGTAAGGCTTGCTGAGCGCGTCGATAGCGCAGATCAGAGCCGCCCTCGTCGTTGAATCAGCCGATGCGGTGCGGAGGTTGACTGTCAGAGGATCTCGGCGGTACACCAGGAACGACCACCACTCGTTGGCATACAGCGGTACCTGCGGGTAGCACTCAAGCCCGCGAGCACGGAGCAAGGTGAACACCCTCTGCAGTCGCTCCACCCTGAGGCGTTCCTTTTCTTCAAGGGCGCGGACAGTTGCATTCGAGATCATGACGGCCCCGTTCGAGCTTTCGACACGGGCTTTGATTGCCTCGATTGTGCTGTGGCAGACATGAACTGTCATCGAATTCCTCCATAAGCCGGATAAGTGCCGCCACGATGACGAGTCCTCGGCGCCTGTGCACAGAAACATCAAAATCCGCCTCATGGGGCACGGGTGTGGTGTAGGGCAGGCGCCTCTACCGAGCGACCGGGAGATGGTCGTGGCGTCCGGGAGGGTGGTCGGTCAGGCGGCAAGGGGCAGGGCACGGCGGAGGTGCGGATGAGGAGGCCGGCCCGGGCGCTGTCGAGGGATGGGTGCGGCCGGAGCCGGCGAGGCAGCACCTGCAAGGGGGTTCACGGACCTCCACGCCTGGTGCGGCACCCCGCTCTTCGTCGATCCGGTCGCGCAGACGGTCGAACACGTCGATGGCGGTAGCCTGTTCGGTTCCCCCGGCCGCGACGGGGCCCGGGGCACTGGCCGTGGTGCCGCCCGGCGGGCGGTGGGGCCGGTGGGCGGTGGGTGCGCTTGTGCTCGGGGCGGCGGTGCGTGGAAGTGGCCGAGATCGATCTGGTTCGGGGGTGCTTCCAGCTGGTAATCGAGGGCATCGCGGGGGCGCGGCCGGCGGGGCCTCGTCGAGAAGGGGCGTCGCCCGCCGTACCGCCGGGAGTCGCGAGGCCTTGCGGCGCCGCGGCTGCCGACGGCAACGGGGTGGGGGATCAGCGGCGGGCGGCGAGGTCCTCCAGGGCGGGGACCAGGGCGGCCGGGGTGGGCAGGGCGGCGTTGTCGGCCTGGAGGCGGTGGGCGGCGTCGCGCAGCGCGGCGTCGGTGAGGACACGGGTGAGCAGCGGGGTGTCGACGGCCTCGGAGGTGGAGCTCAGGGCGGCACCGGTGGCGGTGATGGCGTCGGCGTTGAGGAAGTGGTCCGCGCCCTGGGGGAGCAGCAGCTGGGGCAGGCCGGCCTGGAGGGCGGTCAGCATGGTGCCCGAACCGCCGTGGTGGATCAGCGCGTCGGCGCGGCCGAGCAGCTCGTTGAGCGGGACCCAGGGCAGGCCGCGGACGTTGGCGGGCAGGGTGCCGAGCGGGGCGAGGTCGGCGTTGCCGACCGCGAGCAGGAAGTCGGCGTCGACCTCGGCCGCCGCCTCGACCAGGCGGACCACCGCGCGGACGCCGTCGATCTCGGCGAGCACGGTGCCCAGGGTGACGACCGCCCGCGGGCGCTCGGGCTTGCGGAGGAACTCGCCCGGGACGATGCCGCCGCCGTTGTACGGGACGTAGCGCATCGGCAGGCCGTCCGGGTCGCCGCCGAGCGGGCCGAGGTTGAGCACCGCGGTGACGCCCGGAGCGGTCAGGCCGCGCTCCTCGTACAGGTCGGAGACGTGCGAGGCCACCAGGTCGGCCATCGGGCGGCCGGGGCTGGCACCGAAGTTCTGCACCACCGACGGGATCTTGAGCTGGGCGGCGACCAGCGGGCCGGCGGCGGCGAAGGAGTCGTGGACGATCAGGTCGGCGCCCCAGTCGGTGGCGACCGCGAGCAGGCCGTCCACGTCGGGGCGGGAGGCGTGCGCGAACATCGCGGCCGCCATGTCGAGGATCTCTTCCTGGGTCTTGTCCCGGTTGACGTACTGGACCTTGCCGCCGAGAGCCTCCTCGATGATCTCCCGCAGGCCCCGGCCGTCGCCGACCTGGGCGACGGGGAAGCCCGCGGAGCGGATCAGCTCGACGGGCTGCCCGGTGGCGAACAGGACCTCGTGCCCGACGGCGCGCAGCGCCTGGGCGGTGGGCACCATCGGGTAGAGGTGACCGGCCGCGGCGGGGCCGGTGAAGAGTATGCGCATGGTGGTCTCCTTGCGAATGTTGCTGACAAGGCAGTCTCACCTTTGAAGTTGACGTTCAGTCAATTCGATAAGGATCACCATGCGCGGTAATCGGCCTTTCTGGAGCAGGGCTTGCCTCTCGGGTAACGGTGTGCTCCACGCGCCGGTCGCCCGGGCCGTGCGCGCCCGCCGGACGGGCCGCCCGCGCGCTGCCGTTCGCTCCCTCCCGGCGGTCGGCGCTCGGTGGTCGGCGTTCAGCGGGTGGTCGTGCGGCGGGCGGTCACGCGGCGACGAGGAAGTCCCGGACGGCGCCCGTGAACGCCCCGGTCTGCTCGGCGAGCACGATGTGGCCGGTGTCGAACTCGGCGTAGGCGCTGCCGGGCAGGGCGGCGTGCAGCCGGCGGGCGTTCTCCACCGGGACGGTGGAGTCCTGGCGGCAGCCGATCACCAGGGCGGGGGCCTGGACGCGCGGGAGCAGCGGGCCGAGGTCCAGGCCGAGGTTGAGGGCGATGTGCCGCAGGGTGCCCGGGGTCGGCCGCATGTAGGCGGTGTTGGCCTGGACGGCGGCGCGCCCGATCCGGTCGAGGAAGCCGGGGCTGAAGGCGGTGAGGGTGGCGTAGCCGCCGAACGCGGCGGGGTGGTCGGCGAGGGAGAGCCAGGTGGCCATGGAGAGCCGCAGGTACTCGTCCTGTTCCGCGCTGATCCAGCCGGCGGCGGCGACCAGGCGGCGGACCCGCCCGGGGTGCAGGGCGGCGGTCGCGGTGGCGACGACGGCGCCGAGCGAGAAGCCGAGGACGTCGGCGGGGCCGCGGCCGGCGTCCTCGATCACGGCGGCGACCTGGGCGGCCAGGGTCTCCAGGGCGAGCGGGCCGCCGTCGTCCTCGGCGGCCGCGCTGCCGGAGAGGTCGGGCAGCAGCACGGTCCAGCGGTCGGTGAAGGAGTCCAGCAGGCCGTCCCACATGGCGGAGCCGGGGCCGGTGCCGTGCACCAGGACGAGCGTGTCGGGGCCGTCGCCGACGACGCGGTAGGGGATGCGGGCGGTGCCGACGGTGATGACGGGCATGGCGGGTCCTCTCGATGGCTGGGTCGGACGGCGGGTCAGAAGGCCTGCCGGGTGCGGCCGGTGGGCCGGTCCGGCCCGGCCGGTCGGCCCGAGAAGTAAACTACACAGTGCAGATCAGTGATTCAACTGCACCGTGCAGTGCATTTTGAAGGTGTGGGAACGGTGAGGGACGGAACCGGGAGGGGAACTGCCCGTACCCGCCCGCCGTCCAAGCAGTGACGGAATGCCGGCCCGGGTTGAACACCGGGGGAGTACGGAGGGCCCTGTGCAGTCAGGTGGTGCCGAACTGAACGTCGGATGCCCGGGTGGCGGCGGCCCCGGCCGCCCCGGCGGTGCGCGGGTCGCGCCGGTCCGGCGGTCGGAGTCCGAGTCGGGGGCGGAGTCGGGGCCGGAGGTGACGATCGACCAACTCGACGCCACCGAACGCTGCGAGACGCTGCTCCAGGACACCCTGGACGCCGTCCGTCCGGCGCCGGTCTGGCAGGGGGCGCCCGCGCGGGCGGGGGCACGACTGCCGCTGCCGGGGCGCGAGTCGGAGCTGCTCTGGTACGTCACCCGGGGCCGGGACCTCCTCACCGTCGTCTCGCTGTCCCGACGGGCGGCGCTGGCGGACGTGGTGGAGCGGCACTGGCGGCGACGCGGCTGGACCATCACCTCGCTGAACGCCGGCCGGGACCGCCCGGGCGTCGCCGCGGCCACGCCGGACGGCTACCGGTTGGAGCTGCGCTTCGGCGAGTCGGGCGAGGCCGGGCTGACGGCGAGCTCGCCCGGAGTGGCCCGCTCGGAGCGGGGCCCGGTGCTGTCCGGGAGCGTCGACCGCTGTGCGCCGCCGCTGCCGTACGTCCGCTGCCCGTACTGGAGCGCGCTGGTCTAGCCGCAATGCCAGTGACTTAGGTTGTGGCTGCTCTGGTGATCGCGATGACTGCGGGGACTGGTGGTGGCCAGTTGCGGTGTTGGACGCGTTTGAGGGGC
>NZ_JBIAXP010000045.1:0-59661 GCF_042896795.1 Kitasatospora sp. NPDC001261 | reverse complement strand
GCTGCGGGAGGGGGTGGCGCAGGGGGTGGCCGCGGAGAGGGGCGTGACGGGTGATTTTCAGACTGCCAACGGTCTGAACGCCCCACCTCCAGGGTTGGCAGTCTGAAAATCATCCAGCCCCCGGAGCGACCACCCCCGGAGCCACCCCCGGCCCCCCACCCTCCCGAGAGCCCACACCCCCACCCCAACCCCCGTAAGCACCGCATAAGCCCAGCTCAGCCCAGGTGGTGACCCTCTTCACAGCCTTCGTCCCAGCAGGCTGTTCCACATTCAACCTGTGGCACACTCGGATGCCATGAACACCAGCCCGGTCACCAGAACGCTCCGCGCAGCGGTCTTCGCCGCGCTGGTCGTGCTGCTCGCCGGGCTCGGCCAGGTCCTGGTCACCGGCCGCACCCTCCCCGTCGGCCCGATGCTGCTCGCCTCGGCCGCCGTCTTCGCCGCGGCCTTCGCCCTTGCCGGCCGCGAACGCGGCTTCCCGGCCGTCGCGGCGGTGTTCCTGCCGCTGGAGCTGGCCGCCGGCGCCCTCTTCGACCTCGCCCAGAGCACCTGTCCCTCGCTGCCGCCAGGCACCGGACACGGCCTCCAGCCGCTGCTCTGCGGCGGCGGCTCGCTCGGCGGCTTCCTGCTCGGCCACGGCGTCTCCGCCCAGACCGGCCTGCTGCTGCTCCTCCTGCTGCACACGGTGATCGCGCTGGCCGGCGCCTTCTGGCTGAGCCGCGCGGACGCCGCGCTCTGCTGCCTGGCCGGGGCCGTCCGGATGCTGGGCGAGTTCCTGCACCGCCACCTGCCGGCCGCCGCCCGCTGGCTGCGGCTGCTGGTCGCGCCGCTGCCGGCCCGTCCGCCGGCCCGGGTGCCGTTCCCCCGGGCCAGCCGCGTGCTGGTCCCCGCCGAGGACGTCGTCGTCCGTCCGGCCGTCCGGCGCGGTCCGCCGGTGTTCGCCCTGGCCGTCTGAGCCACGGGCTTCCCCGCCCGCTCAGTCGGCTGTTCTCTCCTCCCGCGCTGGCCCCGACCGGCCGCGCCGACCCGTACGCCCGAGAGCACAGGACGACACCCCATGAGCAACACCCGCAAGACCGACAAGAAGGCCTCCGCCACCGACCGCATGCGCGTCGCCCGCGCCCAGGCCGAGCGCTCCGACCGGATCCGCCGCCGGGTGGTGGTCGGCGGTGCCTCCGCCGCCGTGCTCGCCCTGGTGGCGGGCGTGGCCTTCGCCGTCGGCGGTTCCTCCGGCTCCGGTTCGAACGCCGCGAACGGCCCGCTGGTCGTGCCAGCCAACGCGAGCGGCACCAACGGCACCGTGATCACCTACGGCAAGGCCGACGCCCCGCACACCCTGGACGTCTACGAGGACTTCCGCTGCCCGTTCTGCGAGCAGCTGGAGACCACCACCGGCAAGGCGATCCAGCAGCTCGCCGACGACGGCACGTACAAGGTCGACTACCACCTGGCGACGTTCCTGGACAACAACCTGGGCGGCAAGGGTTCGCGCACCGCGCTGGCCGCCGCGGGCGCCGCGCTCAACGAGGGCGTGGACAAGTTCAAGGCGTTCCACGACGTGCTGTACGCCAACCAGCCGGACGAGCGCAGCGACGCCTTCGGCGACGTCAACCACATCCTGGACCTGGCCGGCCAGGTACCCGGGCTGAAGACCGACGCCTTCGTCAAGGCCGTCCAGGACGGCACGTACGCGCCGTGGGCGGCCAAGGTGAACGAGGAGTTCAACAAGAGCGACGTCACCGGCACCCCGACCGTCAAGCTGGACGGCAAGAAGCTGGACGTCCTGAACAACGGCAAGGCCGTCTCCCCCGAGCAGTTCACCGCGATGGTCAAGCAGGTGACCGGGTGACGGCCGGCGCCCCCGCCGGGCGGCCCGGGTACGGCGCGAGCCGCCCGTTCGCCTGGCTGCTGCTGATCGGCGGCGCCGTCGGCCTGTTCGCCTCGACGGTCCTCACCCTGGACAAGATCCGGCTGTTGGAGGACCCGTCCTACGTCCCCAGCTGCAACATCAACCCGATCATCAGCTGCGGTTCGATCATGCGCAGCGACCAGGCGGAGGCCTTCGGCTTCCCCAACTCGCTGATCGGGCTGGTCGCCTTCGGGGTGGTGATCGCGGTCGGTGCCGGGCTGCTGTCCGGGGCGGCGTTCCGGCGCTGGTTCTGGCTCGGTCTGCAGGCCGGGACGGTGTTCGGCATCGGCTTCGTGACCTGGCTGATGTACCAGGCGCTGTACCGGATCGGCGCACTCTGCCCGTACTGCATGGTGGTGTGGGCCGCGGTGATCCCGCTGTTCTGGTACACCACGCTGCACAACCTGCGCTCGGGCGTGATCCCGGTGGGCCCGCGGCTGCGGGTGGCCGTCCGGGAGGCGGCCCGCTACCACTGGGTCGTCCCGGCGCTGTGGTACGCGGTGATCGCGCTGCTGGTCCTCAACCGGTTCTGGTACTACTGGAGCACCCTGCTCTGACCCCGTCCGCCGCCCCCGCCCGCGCGGGGGCGGCGGTCCGGCAGGTCAGAAGGCGTACGCGGCGACCTCGGCGAGGAGTTCGGCGCGGCGCTCCTCGCTGATGAAGGAGGCGCGGAAGGAGTTGGCGGCCAGCCGGCGCAGGGTCTCCTGGTCGAGGGCGAGGGCCTCGCGCACGGCGCGGAAGTTGTCCTCCACGTAGCCGCCGAAGTACGCCGGGTCGTCGGAGTTGACGGTGACCAGCAGGCCGGCGTCCAGCATCTCGCGCAGCGGGTGGTCGGCGAGGGTGTCGATGCAGCGCAGCCGGACGTTGGAGAGCGGGCAGAGGGTCAGCGGGACCTGCTCGCGCACCAGGCGGGCGACCAGCTCGCCGTCCTCCAGGCAGCGCAGCCCGTGGTCGATCCGCTCCACGCCGAGGACGTCCAGCGCCTCGGTGATGTACGCGGCCGGGCCCTCCTCGCCCGCGTGGGCGACCCGGCGCAGCCCGGCCTCGGCGGCCCGGCGGTACACCTCGCGGAACTTGACCGGCGGGTGGCCGACCTCGGCGGAGTCCAGGCCGATGCCGGCGATCCGGCCGAAGTACGGGCGGGCGGCCTCGAAGGTCTCCAGCGCGGACTCGGCGGACTCGTCCCGCAGGAAGCACATGATCAGCTGCGTGCTGATGCCGTACCGCTCCTCGGCGCGCTCCAGCGCCCGGGTCAGCCCGTCCACCACCACGCCCAGCGGCACCCCGCGCGCGGTGTGCGCCTGCGGGTCGAAGAAGATCTCCGCGTGGCGGACGCCCTGCTCGGCGGCCCGGGCCAGGTAGGCGTCGGCGAGGTCGGCGAAGTCGTCCTCGGTCCGCAGCACGGCCATCAGCGCGTAGTAGAGGTCCAGGAAGGACTGGAGGTCGCTGAAGGAGTACGCCTCGCGCAGCGCCTCGGTGTCGGCGTACGGCAGCTCGACACCGTTGCGGGCGGCGAGCTCGAAGGCGAGTTCGGGCTCCAGGGTGCCTTCGATGTGCAGGTGGAGTTCGGCCTTGGGAAGCGGCATGTGGGTGTCCGAGCGCTAGCGGGGTGGTCCTGAACGTGTACGGAAGGATTCATCCTATGATCCGCGCCGACGGACCGGGTGCAGCGGCGGCGGTCGGCGGGCACCCTGGAGGAGGGGACTTCCGCCGAGGAGGCACCGAGATGCGGCACGCCGAAGACCCGCACATCCGGCCCGCGGGCATCTCCGCGCACGCCCTGGGCAACGACACGCTCCTGCACGAGCTGGAGCAGCTGCACCGCACGCGGCACGAGACGTTCCTGTACGGCTCGGAGGAGGCGCTGAAGCGGCACACGCTGCGCACCGGGGAGCTGGAGGCCGAGTACCTGCACCGCTTCCCGACCCGGCAGGTCACCGCCGCGCGGACCAGGGCCGGGGCCCGCGCCCGGGAGGCGGCGGCCCGGGTGGAGTCGCTGCCGGAGTGACGGGGCGGGCCGCGCGCCCGCCGGGACACGCCGGGCGCGCGGTGGCGTGCCCGGAGGCGGGCGGTCGGGGAGGGTGTGAGGGCAGACGCACCGGACCGTGACCCCACCTGGGAGCCCCGCATGCCCATCGCCAGCGTCAACCCCGCGACCGGCGAGACCGTCCAGACCTTCGAGCCGCTCGACGCGGCCGGCATCGAGCGGCGGCTGGCCCGCGCCGAGGCCGCCTTCCACAGCTACCGCGGCACCCCGTTCGCCGCCCGCGCCGAACTGATGCGCCGCGCCGCCGACCTGCTGGACCGGGAGCTGGAGGCGGTCGCCCGCACCATGACCGAGGAGATGGGCAAGCCGCTCGCCGCCTCCCGCGCCGAGGTCGCCAAGTGCGGGAAGGCGATGCGCTGGTACGCGGACCACGCCGAGGAGCTGCTCGCCGACGAGCACCCGGCCCCGGCCGACGTCGCCGACTCCGGTGCCTCCCGGGCCTATGTCCGCTACCGCCCGCTCGGTCCGGTTCTTGCCGTTATGCCCTGGAACTTTCCACTCTGGCAGGTTCTCCGGTTCGCCGCGCCGGCCCTGATGGCGGGCAACGTCGGCCTGCTCAAGCACGCGTCGAACGTGCCGCGCACCGCGCTGGCGATCGAGGAGCTGTTCCAGCGGGCCGGGTTCCCGGAGGGCTGCTTCCAGACCCTGTTGATCGGCTCGGGCGCGGTGGAGGGCGTGATCCGGGACCGCCGGGTCGTCGCCGTCACCCTCACCGGCAGCGAGCCGGCCGGGCGGGCGGTCGCGGCCACCGCGGCGGACGAGGTGAAGAAGGCCGTCCTGGAGCTGGGCGGCAGCGACCCGTTCGTCGTGCTGCCGAGCGCCGACCTGGACGCGGCGGTGCGCACCGCCGTCCGGGCCCGGGTGCAGAACAACGGCCAGTCCTGCATCGCCGCCAAGCGCTTCATCGTGCACACCGACGTGTACGACCGCTTCACCGCCGCCTTCACCGCGGCGATGGGCGCGCTGAAGGTCGGCGACCCGATGGACGAGTCCACCGACGTCGGCCCGCTGGCCAGCCGCCAGGGCCGGGACGACCTGGAGGAGCTGGTCGAGGACGCCCGGGTGCACGGCGCCCGGGTGGAGTGCGGCGGCGGGCGCCCGGAGGGCTGGGACACCGGCTGGTTCTACGAGCCGACGGTGCTGACGGGCATCACCCCGGCGATGCGGATCCACCTGGAGGAGACCTTCGGCCCGGTCGCCACCGTCTACCGGGTGGCCGACCTGGACGAGGCGGTGGCGGTCGCCAACGACACCCCGTTCGGGCTGAGCGCCAACGTCTGGACCACCGACGAGGCCGAGCGGGAGCGCTTCGTCCGGGACATCCAGGCCGGCGGGGTGTTCTTCAACGGGATGACGGCCTCCCACCCGGCGCTGCCGTTCGGCGGCGTCAAGCGCTCCGGGTTCGGGCGGGAGCTGTCCGGGCACGGGATCCGGGAGTTCTGCAACATCACCACGGTGTGGATCGGCTGAGCCCTCCCGGGCCCGCGCCCCTCCGGCCCCGCACCCGTCCCGGCCGGGTCAGGACGCCATCCGGTGCCGACCCGGCCCCGGGGTCATCCAGCGGGCGACCACGCCGCCCATCGCGATGAGCGTCAGGCCCCAGAAGACCGCCATCGGCACCAGCACGGGCAGCAGGCTCACCTGGACCGCGACCATGCAGAGGCCGATCGAGAGCGCGATCATGAACGTCACCACGGTGGGGCTGAGGCTGAGCAGCCAGTGCCAGACGCGGTGCCCGAAGCCCCGGGCCCTGCGGGCCGCGGGGTCGGCCTCGGCCCGGGCGTCGAGTTCGGCGTCGAGTTCCTTGTAGGTCAGCAGGTCCATCGGGATCGCCTCCAGTGCTGGACGGCTGGACGGGAGGGGTGCCTGGCCCCGGTGGGGTCAGGAGGCCTTGCGGGGAGCCGAGGGCTTCCGGGTGGTGGTCTTCTTCGCCGCCGGGCTCCTCGCGGAGGTCTTCCCGGCGGACTTCTCGGAGGCGGCCGTCTCGGAGGGGGCCTTCCCGGAGGCTGCTGCCTTCGAGGCGCTCCGCTTCACCGGGGCGCGCTTGCGCGGCGCGGGCTCCGCCTCCTCCGGGGCGGCCTCCCCGGCCCCGCCGCCCCGCCCGCCCTTGGCCTGCTTGAGGCTGCTGCGCAGCGCCTCCATCAGGTCGATCACGTTGTCCGGCGCCTCGCCCGGCTCCTCCTCGTGCGGGACCTCGACGCCCTCCAGCCGCGCGGTGATCACCTGCTGCAGCGCCTGCTGGTAGTCGTCGTGCAGCTGGGACAGGTCGAAGTCCTCGGAGAGGGTGTCCATCAGCGACCGCGCCATCTTGAGCTCCTGCGGCCGGATGGCGACGTCGCCCTCGGGCGCGATGCCGGCGGCCGGGCGGACCTCGTCGGGCCAGATGCAGGTCTGCAGCACCAGGGTGTTGTCGTGCACCCGCAGCACCGCGGGCGACTCCCGGGTGCGCAGCGCGATCTTGGTGACGGCGATCTGCCCGGAGTCGGTGAGCGCGTCGCGCAGCAGCGCGTACGGCTTGGCGGCGGCCTTGTCGGCGACGCCCACGTAGTAGGCCTTGGAGAACATCAGCGGGTCGATCTCGCCCTCGTCCACGAAGGCCAGCACGTCGATGATCTTCTTGCTGGGCAGCGGCAGATCGGCGAGGTCCTCGTCGGAGAGCGTGACGGTCCGCCCGTCGGGGGACTCGTACCCCTTGGCGATCTCCGCGTACGGGACCTCCTTCTCCTCCCGCTCGCAGTACCGCTTCATCCGCACCCGGCCGCCGTCCTTGGCGTGCACCTGGTGCAGCGGGACGTCGTGCTCCTGGGTCGCGGAGTACAGGTGGACGGGGATGCTGACCAGCCCGAAGCTGATCGTCCCCTTCCAGGTGGTCTGCATGGGGTCGCTCCTGACCGGCGCCGGGAGCCGGCCGGCACCGAGAACGCTCGGGATGCTCCTACGGCATGTCCCGAGAGTCCCACTGTGCTCTGGTTTGCCCCGATCGTCCACAGCGCGTCGACAATGGGCCAAGGAGGTCGACGCGGATGGGCATCCGGAGCCGAGGACACCAGCGGGGCCGGCGGGACCAGCGGGAACGGGACCAGGCGCCGCCGCCGGAGCGGTACGGCTACCTGGTGACGTACGCGGTGCGGGGCGAGCCCGGCGCACGGCGCGCGGAAGTCACGGTGCTGCCCGGATACTCGCAGGAGGACGACATCCCCCGGATCCTCGCCGCCCGGCTCACCGGGCGGCCGGCGGACGAGGCGTCGATCACCGTCCTCGACGTGCGGCCGATCTGACCGGCCACCCGCGGGCGATTTGAGCCCCAACAGAGCTTGGCGACCTTTCCGAATGCTGACGATGCGTCAGATTTGAGGTTTCCATGCCACCTTTCCACCCACCCCGACCAGGCCTTTTCCGTCCGTTGAGCGAACAGTTACCAAAGGATTGTTCCGATACTCGGGCGTAGAAGTTAGGTTGCGACGCAATGCGCGGGTCAGTCCCCCACCCTCGGCGCGACGAGCCGAGGGACACGCCGCGCGGGAAAGGCACAGGGCACCCAGATGAGTGCGGACACCACCAAGCCCCCGGCCACGGCCACCAAGCTCCCCCACCAGACCGGGCCGATCGGCCACGGCGGCGACGGCCACCTGAAGGCCGGACTCAAGAACCGCCACCTGTCGATGATCGCCATCGGCGGCGTGATCGGCGCCGGCCTGTTCGTCGGCTCCGGCGCGGGCATCGCGACCACCGGCCCGGGCATCCTGCTCTCCTACGCCATGGCCGGCGTGCTGGTCGTCCTGGTGATGCGGATGCTCGGCGAGATGGCCGCGGCCGACCCGCAGAGCGGCTCGTTCTCGGCGTACGCGGACCGGGCGCTCGGCCGCTGGGCCGGGTTCAGCATCGGCTGGCTGTACTGGTTCTTCTGGGTGGTGGTGCTCGCGGTCGAGGCGACGGCCGGCGCGAAGATCCTCAACAACTGGGTGCCGGGCGTCCCCCAGTGGGGCTGGGCCCTGATAGTCATGGCGGTGCTGACCGCCACCAACCTCTTCTCGGTGGCCTCCTACGGCGAGTTCGAGTTCTGGTTCGCCGGGATCAAGGTGGTCGCGATCGCCGCGTTCCTGGTGATCGGCACCCTCGCCGCCTTCGGCCTGCTGCCGGGAACCCACGCGGTCGGCGCCAGCAACCTCACCGGCCACGGCGGGTTCCTGCCGCACGGGGTGGGGGCGGTGTTCACCGGCATGCTCACGGTGGTCTTCGCCTTCATGGGCAGTGAGATCGTGACCCTGGCCGCCGGCGAGTCGGAGAACCCGGAGAAGGCGGTCTCCAAGGCCACCAACAGCGTGATCTGGCGGATCGGGATCTTCTACCTGGGCTCGATCCTGCTGGTGGTCACCCTGCTGCCCTGGGACTCCGCCGACGTCAAGGCGAGCCCGTACGTGGCGGTGCTGGACCACATCGGCATCCCGGGCGCCGGCCAGGTGATGGACGTGATCGTGCTGACGGCGGTGCTGTCCTGCCTCAACTCCGGGATGTACACGGCCTCCCGGATGGCGTTCTCGCTGGGCCAGCGCGGGGACGCGCCCAAGGCCTTCGCCACGGTGACCTCGCGCGGCGTGCCGCGGGTGGCGATCCTCTCCTCGGTGGTCTTCGGCTTCGTCGCGGTGTTCTTCAACTACACCTCGCCGGACACCGTGTTCGCCTTCCTGCTCAACTCCTCCGGCGCCGTCGCGCTCTTCGTCTGGCTGGTGATCTGCGCGACCCAGCTGCGGATGCGCAGGATCATCGAGCGCGAGATGCCCGAGCGGCACACCGTCCGGATGTGGCTGTACCCGTACCTGACCTGGACGGCCATGGGCATGATCGGGTTCGTCATGGCGTACATGTTCACCGACGCCGACGGACGCAAGCAGATGTACCTGTCGCTGGTCGCCGCAGCCATCGTGCTGGCGGCCTCGGCCGTGGTGGGCCGACGGCGGCGGGCCGCGGTGGCGGCGGCGGGCTCCTGACCCGTCCGCCCCGCGCGGGAACGCCGGGCCCGGGAGCCGATGCGGAGGCTCCCGGGCCCGGCGCCGTTCTGCTCGGCGCAGCGCACCGCCCGATGCCACGCCGCCCGGCACCGCACCGCCCGTCCAGTTTGACCAAGGCACGTCAACGGGGATACCAGGGCCGGGCGCTCCCCCACGAGCGCTCCCCCCGCCCCCTCCGGGAGACCCCGTGCCGTCCCTGCCCGCCCCCACGCCACCCCCGCCGCCGCCACCTCAGCCGCCTCCGCCGCCGCCCCGTACGGGGCCCGGGTCCGCGCGCCAGCGCTTCGGCCGCCGACTGCGCCACTGGCGCGAGGCCCGGGGCCTCAGCCAGGCCGAGTTCGGCCGGCTGCTCGGCTACCACGACTCGCTGATCAGCCGGGTGGAGAACGCCCACCGCTGGCCACCGCCCGGAATGCCCGCCCGGGCCGACGAACTCCTGCACGCCGACGGCGAGTTGGCGGACCTCTGGCAGGCCGTCCAGCAGGAGCGCGAACACCTCGGCGAACGCGCCGCCGCCACCCGGCCACCGCTCGACACCACCGCCACCGGCCCGCCGGACGCCGCCACCGTCGAAGTGCTCGCCCACCTGCTCGCCGTCTACCGCGCCGCCGCGGGCCGGATCGGCGGCGAGGAACTGGCCACCGTCCTGGAGCACCACGCCCACACCCTGCTCGGCCGGCCGCACCCCGACCCGCACCAGTACCCCGACCCCCGCGACCACCCCGCCGCCGACCGCTCGCTCGCCGCCCAGTACGCCGAACTCGCCGGCTGGGCCCACTTCGAGGGCGACCGCCACGCCCGCGCGCTCAGCTGGTACGCCACCGGGCTGGAGTGGGCACGCGCGACCGGCGACCGGATCACCGCGGCCGCGCTGCTCGCCCGGCAGAGCACCCTGTACTGGTGGCACGGCGACCCGGCCACCGCGCTCGCCCTGGCCGAGGCCGCCCGGACCACCGCGCCTCCCCTGCCGGGGCTCCGGGCCTGGACCGCCGTCGCCCAGGCCCACGCCCACGCGCTGGCCGGCCGGGCCCCGCTGGTGCGCCGGACGCTCGCGGAGGCCCGGCGGCTGACCGACACCGCGCTGCGCACCGGCGAACCGACACCCTGGGCGGACCGCGCCGACCTGGTCCTGGCCGTCGCGCACGGCACCTGCCACCGGGACCTCGCCGTCCGCACCGGCCGCGCCGGCCACGCCCGCACCGCGGCGGCCTGGCTGGAGGCCGCCCTGCGGCTCCTCGACCCGGCCGCCCGCCCGCGCGATCACGCCCTGGTCACCGCCCGCCTCGCCGGCGCCCACGCCCTCGCCGGCCGCACCGACGCCGCCGTCGCCCTGCTCACCCGGCTGCCCCCGCACACCGCCGGTCGCATCGCCCGGGAGCGACGGCGGGCCGAGGAGTGGCTGCTCGGGTGAGGCTCCCCGGGCACGGCCGCCCCCGGTCCGTCGCGGAACGGCAGGACCGGCCACCACCTGCGGGTGTGGTGACCGGCCCTGCCGTACCGCTTCGACCGGCCCTGCCGGGTCGGATCAGTGACCTTCCGGGTCAGTCCGGGGACCCGCCGGGTCGGATCAGAGGCCGGCCGCCGCCGCGGCGATGTCGGCCGCGTAGGTGCTCACCTGGCTGTAGACGCCCGGGTAGCCCGCGCGGGCGCAGCCGTTGCCCCAGCTGACGATGCCGACCTGGACCCAGCGGCCCGCCGCGTCCTGCCGGACCATCGGGCCGCCGGAGTCACCCTGGCAGGTGTCGACGCCGCCCTGGGAGACGTAGCCCGCGCAGAGCGAGCCGGCCGCGTTCAGGCCCGGGTAGGCGCGGGCGCAGGTGGCGTCGTCGACGAACGGCACGGTCGCCTTGAGCAGGTACCGCTGCTGGCCGCCGCCCTCGCGCGCGGCGCCCCACCCCATGATGGTGAAGGTGCCGCTGTCGTAGGCGGTGGTGGTGGCGATCGGCAGGGTGCTGACCTGGCCGCCGCTCACCGGCGAGGCCAGCTTGATCAGCGCCCAGTCGTCGCCGTTCTCGGCGCCGGTGAAGGCGGGCGACTGGTACACGTACGAGGAGCGGACCTTGACCGCGCTGCCGCTGTTCAGGTCGACCGCCCCCGCGGTGGCGGTGATGCTGCTGTCGGCGCCGGTGCCGTCGACGCAGTGGGCGGCGGTGAGCACGATCTGCGAGGTGTAGAGCGCGCCGCCGCAGCCCATCGAGAGCCGCACCACGAACGGGAACTCGCCCTGCGCCGCCCGCGTGCCGCCGACCACGCTCGGCGACGGCTCGGGTGAGGCGGCGGCGGGCAGCACGAGCGCTCCGGCGCCGAGCACCAGGCCGGCCAGCAGGCAGACGAACCTGCCGAGTTGACGCTTCATCAGATCCTCCTTGCAGGTGGGGGAAGACCGAGAGTGGCCCGACGGGCGGCGCGATAGGAGGGGTCCGCCCTTGCCGGTCGGATCTGGCAGGAACACGGCAATGAGGGGTTCCGGGTGCGGAGGGCCCGGGACGATCGCGCACCGAACCACGCGGCCCGCTCCGGGGAATCCCGTGCGCGACCCCCCGGAGCCGTCACCGGTCGCTCACTCCGCGTCGACGCCGCGCCCGTCGGCGTGTGAGCCCGCCCACAGCGGGATCGCCATCCACGATCCCCGATAGTGGACGCGCTCCCCGCGGCACCGCCCCCGGCGCCGTCGAGCCGCCCCGACCGGGCCGCCCCCGACCGCGATCCGCCTGAAGAACACAGGCCACCGCACCTGCCGGCGGTGCGATCCTTCACCACCCCCGGGCTGCCACCTCCGGATGGAGGATTCGGACAAATCTGCCCAAATAAGCCGCCGGGCCCCGCTCCGGCCACCCCTCAGCCACGACCCTGCGTAGTAGCGAACGCCTTTGCCACCCGTCCCCGGCCCTGCCAAGAATGGCCCGTCGCCAGACAGCGCAGCCGACCACCCCCCGCCGCCGCGCAGCCCGCCCGCCCCGCCGTTTCCGCCGGGGCGCCACGGCCGTCCAGGGCGGCCGCACGGGCCCCGCTCACCCGGAGCCCACGCGATGCCCCGCCCCCGGTGCCACCGGCACGGCCCCCGACGGAGAAGGATCGTCCGCCCCATGCAGCTCAGCCATGCCCGCCGCAACTCCCTGATCACCGGCGTCGCCACCCTCGTGGTCGCGAGCGCCGCCACCGCGGCCCTCGCCATCCCGCAGGCCGGGAACGGCACCGAGGCCGCCCCCGTGGCCGCCGTGTCGGTGGACGGCACGCTGGTCGCCGAGCAGGGCCAGGCCGACACCGCTGCCGCCGAGCAGGCCGCCCAGGAGGCCCAGGCCAAGGCCGAGGCGGACGCCGCCGCCCAGGCCCAGGCCGAGGCGCAGGCCCAGGCGGACGCCAAGGCCAAGGCCGACGCCGAGGCCGCCGCCTCCCGCTCCCAGGAGCGCCAGGACCTGAACAGCGCCCCGGCCGCCTACTCCGGCACCCCGCAGCAGATCGCCGCGCAGATCGTCCCGGCCGGCCAGCTCCAGTGCTTCAGCAACATCGTGTTCCGCGAGAGCAGCTGGAACCCCCTCGCGGTGAACGCCTCCTCCGGCGCCTACGGCCTGGTCCAGGCCCTGCCCGGCTCCAAGATGGCCTCCGCGGGCGCCGACTGGCGCACCAACCCGGCCACCCAGATCAAGTGGGGCCTGAACTACATGAACACCCGCTACGGCAGCCCCTGCGCCGCCTGGTCGTTCTGGCAGTCCCACCACTGGTACTAAGCCGATCGGCCACCCGGGGCCCGCGACGCACCGCGCGTCGCGGGCCCCGGCGCGCATCACCCCAGGTCGGAAGCCGGGCCGGGACCCGGGCCGGGCGTGGACACGTCCGGAAGGCGGCGTGAAGATCTGGCGCACACCCGTACGGTTTGCCACTGATTGATCGGAATTACGGACCGTCAGGGCTTTGCCACGGTTCGCGAGCCCTCTTACGCTCCGGCGTCATGCCCTCACCCCTGATCAGCGTCGTGCTCCCCGCCTACGACCAGCACGAACAGCTCGCCGACTGCCTGGACTCGCTGCTCGCCCAGTCCCTGGCCGACGTCGAGGTGATCGTGGTCGCCGACCGCTCCCCCGAGACCGCGGGCGGGCTCGCCGACGCGTACGCCGCCCGGCACCCGCAGGTGTCGGTGCTGCACCTGAACGCCGCGGTCGGGGTCGGGGCGAGCCGGAACGCGGGGGCGGCGCGGGCCACCGGCGAGTACCTGCTGTTCCTGGACGCCGACCACCTGCTGCCCCGGGACGCGCTGCGCACGCTCGCCGACCGGCTCCGGCAGACCGGCCCGGTGGACGTGCTGCTGTTCGGCCACTCCCGCCGGCACCAGGACCGGGACTGGCCGGGCGGCGCCGAGGCGCTGCTCGCCGAGGCCGGCCCCGAGCCGTTCGCGCCCTTCGACCGGCCCGCGCTGTTCGGCGCGCCGCCGCTGGCCTGGGACCGGCTGGTCCGCCGCGGCCACTGGGCCGAGCTGGGCCTGGCCTTCCCGCCCGGCCGCTACGAGGAGGTCCCGGTGGCGCACGCGGCGCTGCTCGGCGCCCGGACGGCCGCCGTGCTGGCCCGCGAGTGCGTCCGGCTCCGCCGCCGGGAGACCGTCCACCCGGCGGGCGGCCCGGGCAGCAGCGTCTTCGACCTGTTCGAGCAGTACGAGCGCAGCTTCGCCCTGCTGGAGGACCAGCCGCACCTGTACGCGGTGCGCGAGGCGCTGTTCGTCCGGATGATCCGGCACTACCTGTTCGTCTTCGACCTGGCCGGCTGCGTCACCCGCGCCGAGCGGCCGCAGTTCTTCCACCGCGCCGCCGAGCACCACCGCCGCTTCCAGCCGCCCGGCCACCGCCGGCCGGGCGGCCGCGAGGGGATCAAGTTCTCGCTGCTGGCGGGCGGCGCGTACCCGGCCTTCGAGGTGGCCAAGCTCTCCCACATCGCGCGCGGCACGCTCACCGGGCGGAAGTAGCCGGGGCACCCCCACCCGGGTGAGCCGGGCGCCGCGCCCGGTACCGGTGCGGCGGCGCGGCTGCGATCATCGGCGGAGCCGTACTCCTGGGAGGTCCTGGTGAGCCGTCCGTCCGCCGTCCCCGGGGCCGAGTTGGCCCGTGAGCTGGCCGCCGTGCTGCGCGGCGAGGTCCGCTTCGGCGCCGCCGAGCGCACCGTCTACAGCCAGGACGCCTCCAACTACCGGCAGTTGCCGCTCGGCGTGGTCAAGCCGGCCGACCTCGACGACGTGCGCACCGCGCTGGCGCTCTGCCGCGCCCACCGGGTGCCGGTGGTGGCGCGCGGGGCCGGGACGAGCATCGGCGGGCAGGCGATCGGCCCGGGCGCGGTGGTGCTGGACTTCCGCCGCCACCTCGGCGCGGTGCTGGAGGTCGATCCGGGGGCCCGCACCGCGCGCGTCCAGCCCGGCACCGTGCTGGACGACCTCCAGCGCGCCGCCAGGCCGTACGGGCTGCGCTTCGGGCCCGACCCGTCCACGCACAGCCGGTGCACCCTCGGCGGCATGATCGGCAACGACTCCTGCGGCTCCCACTCGCTCGCCTGGGGGCGCACCGCCGACAACGTCGAGCGGCTGGAGCTGCTGCTCGCGGACGGCACCGAGCTGACCGTCGGCGGGCGGCTCACCCCCGCGGAGCGCGCCGCGCTCGCCGCGCTGCCCGGCCGGGTCGGCCAACTCCACACCGGGCTGCAGGAGTTCACCGACCGCAACCTCGCCGCCATCCGGCAGGGCATGCCGCAGCTGCCCCGCCGCACCTCCGGCTACCCGCTGGACGCGCTGCTGCCCGAGCAGGGCCACGACCTGGCCCGGGCCCTGACCGGCACCGAGGGCACCTGCGCGCTGCTGCTCGGCGCCACCGTCCGCCTGGTCGAGGACCCGCCGGCCCGGGCCCTGGTGGTGGCCGGCTACCCCGACGAGGGCGCCGCCGCCGACGCCGTCCCGGCGCTGCTGCCGCACGGTCCGCTGACCGCCGAGGGCATGGCGGCCGACCTGATCGCCGCGCTGCTCGCCGCCGGGCCCCGCCCGCCCGCGCTGGACCGGCTGCCCGCCGGCGAGTGCTGGCTGTTCCTGGAGACCGGCGGCGACACCCCGCGGGCCGCCTACCAGGCCGCCCGCCGGCTCGCCGACGCGGTGAAGCGCGAGCGCTCGGCCACTGTCGCCCTGGTCACCGACCCGGTCGAGCAGCGCCAGCTGTGGGCCGTCCGGGAGGCGGGCGCGGGGATCGTCACCCGGCTGCCCGGCGGCGGCGAGGCCTGGCCCGGCTGGGAGGACTCCGCCGTCCCGCCCGAGCGGCTCGGCGACTACCTGCGGGCCCTGCGCGCCCTGCTGCGCCGGCACAGCCTGCACGGCGTCCCGTACGGGCACTTCGGCGACGGCTGCGTGCACCTGCGGATCGACTTCCCGCTGGACGAGCCCCAAGGGGTGCTGGTCTTCCGGGAGTTCCTGGAGCAGGCGGCCGATCTGGCGGTCTCGTACGGCGGTTCGCTCTCCGGCGAGCACGGCGACGGCCAGGCCCGCTCGGAGCTGCTGCCGCGCATGTACCCGCCCGAAATCATCGGCCTGTTCGGGGAGTTCAAGCGGATCTGGGACCCGGAGAACCTGCTCAACCCGGGCGCGCTGGTCGACCCGCGCCCGCTCGACGCCGACCTGCGCTTCGTCACGGCCCCGCGCCGCACGCTGCCGCTGGCCCTCCCGTACGAGCAGGACGGCGGCAGCCTGGTGAAGGCGGTGCACCGCTGCGTGGGCGTCGCCAAGTGCGTGGCCCCGGGCAGCGGGGTGATGTGCCCGAGCTACCTGGCCACCGGCGAGGAGCGGCACTCCACCCGGGGGCGGGCCCGGCTGCTCGCCGAGATGCTGCGGGGCGACGCGATCGCGGACGGCTGGCGCTCGGAGGAGGTGCGGGAGGCGCTGGACCTCTGCCTGAGCTGCAAGGGCTGCGCGAGCGACTGCCCCGTCCGCGTCGACATGGCGACCTACAAGTCCGAATTCCTGTACCAGCACTACCGGCACCGGCCGCGCCCGCTCGCGCACTACTCGATGGGCTGGCTGCCGCTCTGGCTGCGGGCCGCCTCGCTCGCGCCCGGGGCCGCCAACACCCTTGCCCGTTCCCGGGCAGGGGGGCTGCTCAAGCGGCTCGGCGGGATCGACCGGCGCCGGGTGCTGCCGGTCCTCCCGCCGGAGACCTTCACCGCGTGGTACCGGCGGCACCGCGCCACCCACCCGGCCCCGGCGGGCGCCCGGCCGGTGCTGCTGTGGCCGGACACCTTCTCCGACCGCCTCCAGCCGAGCGTGCTGCGCTCGGCCGTCGAGGTGCTGGAGCACCTGGGCTTCGACGTCCGGCTGCCCCCGGGCCCGGCCTGCTGCGGCCTCACCTGGTACTCCACCGGCCAACTCGGCACCGCACGAAGGGTGCTGCGGCGCAGCCTGCGGGCGCTGGACGGAGCTGGGGTCCAGGCCGACACCCCCGTGATCGGCCTGGACCCCAGCTGCACCGCGACCCTGCGCGAGGAGCTGCCCCGGCTGCTCGGCGCGGAGGGCCGCCCGCTCGCCGACCGCACCCGCACCTTCGCCGAGTTCCTCGACGAGTTCGCCCCGGACGCCCCGCTCCCCCGAATCCCGCTGGACGCCGTCACCCAGACCCACTGCCACCAGCACGCGGTGCTCGGCAGCGCCGCCGACCGCCGGCTGGAGGCCCGCCTCGGCCTGAACAACCGGGTACTGGAGGCCGGTTGCTGCGGCCTGGCGGGCAACTTCGGCTTCGAGCGGGGCCACTTCGAGGTGTCCGAGGCCATCGCGGAGCGGGTGCTGCTGCCCGGGCTCCGGGCCGCCGGGCCGCGGACGGTGGTCCTGGCGGACGGCTTCAGCTGCCGCACCCAGATCGCCCAACTCGCGGACGGGCGGCGGGCCCTGCACCTCGCGGAGCTGATCGCCCGGGTGCTGCGGGATCAGTCCTGACGGTGCGCCGCGAGGAAGGCCCCGGCGTGGGCCGCGGCCTCCTCCCTGGTCCGGTGGCCTGCCGCCGCCCCACCGGTGGCGCCGTCCGCGCCGGTGGCCGTCCAGCGCCAGCCTCCGAAGGTCTCGTCCTCCGCCAACTCGGCTGTTCCACCGAACAGTTCGAGCAGCCCGGGCCGCGCCGCCGGACGACTGACGGCCTCCGGCCACTTCTTCCGGGCGCCCTGCCGGGTGATGCCCCAGGCGGCACCGAGCCGCTCGTAACTGGCGCCGTAGGAACCCGCGGTGGCGGCCGCGCCCGCGGTGAGCAGCTTGACCTCGGCGTCCACCAGCTTCCAGGCGGACAGGACGGAGAGCGCGACCTCGACCGGCTCGGCGTTCCACATCCGTTCCGCGGGCAGGCCCGTCGCGCGGGCGCGCACGGCGGCGGCGAGGGGGTCGAGCGCGTCGAGGAGGGCCTTCGCCAGCGCGGCCCGCTCCTCCGGAGTGATCTCCACGGTCGTCATGGTGACAACTGTAGTTAACGACCTCGTCCACGACAACCATAGTTACCGGCCGAACCGGTCCAGCGGGCTCGCACCCCGCTTCTCCGGCGCGAACGGCGTGCCCGAGGAGAGCGCCCGGAAGCCCACCACCAGCGCCTCCCCCAGGAAGCCCACCCCGATCGACAGCTGGATCGGACGGGCGTCCGCGGCCAGGCCGAAGTGCGCGGCGAGCGCGGCGAAACCGGCCATCAGGGCCAGCGACACCGCCGCGACCAGGAAGGTCCGCCCGGTGTAGCGCTGCCACAGCACGCCCTCCCGCTCGTAGACCCGGATGGTGGCGCCGCGCACCGCCCCCAGCGCGACGCCGAGCCCGGCGCCCGCCGCGATCCAGCCGTAGTCGGCCGCGCCGAGCCCGTGCTTCTGGGCGAGCGCCCACACGCCGAGGGCGGTGAGCACCACCGGCGGCGCGAAGAGGTCCCGGGCGTTGAGCGGTTCGCCGCGCAGCCGCCGGATCACCACCACGACGACCACGACGGCGATCAGCCCCGCGTGCACCCAGCCGTTCATTCCTGCCTCCCCGAATTTTTGTAGCTCGACCGTGCTAAATCAGCAATTTAGCTCGCTCGTGCTATAACGGCAACATGCCGAAGATCGTCGACCCCGCCGAACGCCGCCAGGCCGTCGCCGACGCCGTCCTGCGCGTCGCGGCCCGGGAGGGACTGGAGCACGCCTCCCTGCGCAACGTCGCCGAGGAGGCCGGACTGGCCGTCGGCTCGGTGCGGCACTACTTCGCCGGCAGCTCCGAGCTGATGATCTTCGCGATGCGCGAGCTGGCCCGGCGGATCGAGGCCCGCATCCGCGCCCACGCCGCCGCCCTGCTCGACCCGGCCGCCGCCGGCACCGACCGGCGCGAACGGACCGTCCGGCTGCTCGCCGAGATCCTCCCGCTGGACGCCGGGCGCCGGGAGGAGTCCGCGCTCTGGCTCTCCTTCGTCACCGCCGCCCGCACCCGGCCCGACCTGCGGCCCCGCGCCGTCGAGATGCAGACCGGCCTCGACGACCTGGTCCGACGCGTCCTCGCCGAGTCCCGACGCGCCGGCGGCCTGGCCCCCGGCCTCGACCTCGACCTCGAGACCCGCCGGCTCTCCGCCCTGCTGGACGGCCTCACCCTCCAGGCCGTCCAGCACCCCGACCTGGTCGGCCCGGACGAGCTGCGCGCGGTGCTGCGCCGCCACCTCGACACCCTGGCCGCCCCCGCCTCCTGAGACCGCGCCAACACCCCCGAGAACGCCGAGGTCGCCGAGGGCACGGAGAGCATCGACGGCACCGGGGCCCCCGCCATCGCCGTCTACGCCCTGGGATGACCGGACCGGCACGACCGCGGCCCCCGCCCGTCCGTCGGCGGGGGCCGCGGCCCGCGAACGCGCGGCAGGCGTCAGCCCTGGGCCGCCCCCGCGGGCGCCTCCTCCGCGCAAACCGCCGAGACGAACTCGGCGACCCGTGCCTGCGGCAGGCCGCGCGCGATGTCCGCCTCGCTGATCATGCCGACCAGCTTGTGCTCCGGGTGGTTGATCACCGGCAGCCGGCGCACCTGGTACTGCTCCATCACCCGCAGCACCTGCTCGCAGTCCTCGTCCGCCTCCACCGTCATCGGCCGCCCCTGCGCCAGCTCGCCCGCCGTCACCGACGCCGGGTCGCGGTCCTCGGCGACGCAGCGCAGCACGATGTCGCGGTCGGTCACGATCCCCAGCAGCTTGTCGCCCGGCCCGCAGATCGGCAGGGCGCCCACATGGCGTTCCCGCATGATCCGGGCGGCGGCCGCGAGCGTCTCGTGCTCACGGATGCACTCCGCGCCCGGGTGCATGATGTCGCTGGCTCTGGTCATGGTCCGCCTCCTGACCTGGCTTCCCGTTCCCCTCGTCCATCGTGGTCCGGGCCGATGGCCGACGCCACCGGGGCCGACCCGCTCACTCCGCCCCGTCCGGCCCGGCGGGGCCGCCGCGCCCGGCCCGGCCGTCCGGCGACTCCGGACGGTCCAGCGGCGACTGCTCCAACACCTCTTCCAGGGGCGGGAGTTCATGC
Source organism: Kitasatospora sp. NPDC001261 (assembly GCF_042896795.1). Classification (NCBI taxonomy): domain Bacteria; kingdom Bacillati; phylum Actinomycetota; class Actinomycetes; order Kitasatosporales; family Streptomycetaceae; genus Kitasatospora; species Kitasatospora sp. NPDC001261. The sequence goes on along the minus strand of NZ_JBIAXP010000045.1, from coordinate 40,187 downwards.
CTGGGCGGCTCCGGCTCCAACCCCTCCTCCGGGATCTCGCCGCTCTCCACCGCCTCCTCCACGGCCTTCGCCCCGGCCGCGACCGCCGCCGCCGTCAGCAGGTTCCGCTGCTGGACCTCCGTGGCACTGTCCAGGAAGCGCAGCAGCTCCACCGGGAAGGGCAGCACCAGCGTCGAGTTCTTCTCCGCCGCCACCTCCACCACGGTCTGCAACAGCCGCAGTTGCAGCGCGGCCGGAGTCGCGCTCATCACGGCCGCGGCGTCCGACAGCCGCTGCGAGGCCTGGTACTCGCCGTCCGCCGTGATGATCCGGGCCCGCCGCTCCCGCTCGGCCTCCGCCTGCCGCGCGATCGAGCGCTTCATCGACTCCGGCAGCGCGACGTCCTTGATCTCCACCCGGTCGATCTCGATGCCCCAGCCCAGCGCCGGGCTGTCGATCATCAACTCCAGCCCCTGGTTGATCGGTTCCCGGTTGGCCAGCAGGTCGTCCAGCTCGCTCTTGCCGATGATCGAGCGCAGCGAGGTCTGCGCGACCTGGGAGATCGCGAAGTTGTAGTCCTGCACGTTGACGGTGGCCTTCACCGGGTCCACCACCCGGTAGTAGACCACCGCGTCCACCCGTACGGTCACGTTGTCCCGGGTGATGCCCTCCTGCGCCGGGATCGGCATCGTCACGATCTGCACGTTCACCCTGCGCAGCCGGTCCGCGACCGGCATCAGCGCCACCAGCCCGGGCTCGCGCACCTCGTCGCGCACCTTCCCGAAGCGGAACACCACGCCCTTCTGGAACTGCTGGACGACCCTGATGCTCAGGCCCGCACAGATCACCCCGAGCCCGGCCAGCCCCCCGAGCGCACCCAGCACCGCATCGACGATCATCGCGGCCTCCTCGCGACCGGCGCACTGCGCGCACACCGGCGTCTCCGGCCGCCGCCGACCCGGACCGGCCGGGGACCGCCGGAGCAACTGATTCCACGCTACGCCTGCCCGGACGACGCCGGTACGAACGTCCGATTGCCCCTAGGATCTCGACCATGCCGACCGAGGCCGCGCCCTCCTCCACCACCGACGAGCCCTCCCACCTGGCCTCCGACGACCCCGAGCACCCCCGGCACCCCGCCGAGGCGGCCGCCCGGGCCGCCGGACTCGCCGCGCTGGACCGCGTCGTCACCGGCTGCCGGGCCTGCCCGCGCCTGGTCGCGTGGCGCGAGGAGACCGCCCGCACCAAGCGCCGCGCCTACCAGGACCAGGACTACTGGGCCCGTCCCATCCCCGGCTTCGGCCCGCCGGACGCCCCGCTCGTCCTGGTCGGCCTCGCCCCCGCCGCCCACGGCGCCAACCGCACCGGCCGGATCTTCACCGGCGACCCCTCCGGCGACCTGCTCTACGCCGCCCTGTACGAGCTCGGGCTCGCCAACCGCCCCGAGTCCGTCCGCTACGGCGACGGCCTGGAACTGTCCGGCGTCCGGATCACCGACCCGGTCCGCTGCGCCCCGCCGGACAACAAGCCCAGCACCGCGGAACGCGACACCTGCCGGCCCTGGATCACCCGGGAGCTGGAGCTGATGCGCCCCACCGTGCGCACCGTCGTCGCCCTCGGCGGCTTCGCCTGGCAGGCGATGCTGCCGGTGATCGCGGACGCCGGCTGGCGGCTCCCCCGCCCCCGCCCCGCCTTCGGCCACGCCGCCGTGGCCGCCTTCCCGGCCCGCGACGGCGGCCCGGACCTGCGGATGTACGGCTGCTACCACGTGAGCCCGCGCAACACGAACACCGGCCGGCTGACCACCGCGATGCTCCGGGACCTGCTGCGCGAAGCCGCCCGCTCGGCGGGGCTCGACCCCCGGTAGGGCGCGGCGGAGCGGGCCGGTCGGGAGAACTGGCGGGTGGCCGTGATCCCGCCGTCCACCGGCAGCGTGACGCCCGCGACGGACGAGGCCCGGTCGCCCAGCGGCCAGGCCGCCGCTACCCGAAGCGGGCCAGCTTCCGCCTGCCCGCCGCCCGCCAGACCTCCGGCAGCCGGCGCCGGGCGGCCTCCTCCGCGGCCAGCTGGCGGCCGTAGAGGACGCCGTAGCCGAAGGGCTCGCCGCCGCTCGCCGCGTGGGCGGCGAGGGTGCTCGCGGCGACCACCGCGTCCTGGTGCTCGCCCAGCACCTCCTGGACGGCCTTCATCCGCTGGGCGTAGCGCTCGGCCCGGGCGCCGACGGCCGGGGCGGCGGTCTCGCCTGCGTACCGGGCGCGCTTGGCCGCCTTGCGGGCCGCGTGGAGGGCGAGGTCCCGTTCCCCGGGGGCGGCGCCGAGGGCCGCGCGGACGCGTTCGGCGGTGCGGTCCTGTTCGCGGGCGGCGATCCGGGAGAGCTCCGGGACGGCGCCGCGGGCGGCGCGCGGGAGCAGCGGCGGGTCGGCGAGGAGGGTGGCGAGGGCCTCGCCGAGGGCCCGGCGGCGGGGGCTGTCGAGGGCGGCGACGACCTCCGGCCAGATCTGCCGGTACTCGGCCTCGCCCCACCGCTCCAGCGCGGCGGCGACCCGCTGCGGCCCGCATTCGGCGGGCAGCTCGCGGGCCTCGGCGGCGAGCCGTTCGGCCAGCACCTCGCGGTCCCGCGCCCCGCCGAGCGCGGCGGCGAGCCAGCGCAGCTCGGCGACCAGCTCGTCGGTGGCGCCGGGGGCGAACAGCCGCCGGAAGGTCCGCAGGGCGCTGCGCAGCCGCCGGCAGGCGACCCGCATCCGGTGCACGGCGTCCGGTTCGTCGGCCCGGACGGCCTCGTCCAGGCCGGCCAGCACCACGGCCTGCGCCTCGATGCGGGCCAGCAGCACCTGCCCCACCGTGGTCTCGGGTTTCGCCATGCGCGCTCGCCCCCTCGTCGGGTCAGCGGGAACGCCTTCCAGGCTAATGCGGCCGCGGCTGCTGTCGACCCGACGGGCGACCTCGCAGGCTACTGAGCGCGCGTCAGCCGGACCAGGGACCTACGGGCCCTCGTGCCGGACGCGGAGGCCATGGCATACTCCGGAGCGTGACGACCTCCTCCCATGCGACCAGGGCCCTGCGGGCCGCGGTGTTCACCGCGCTCGCCGTGCCGATGGCCGCGTTGGGCCAGGTGGTCATCACGGGCCGTCCGCTGCCGCTGTCGCTGGTGGCCACGGCCGGTGCCGTCGTCTTCCTGGTCGCGGCCGTGCTGGCCGGCGGGGAGCGGCGGTTGCTGCACATCTCCGGCGTGATGGTGCCGGTCGAGCTGCTGCTCAACACCACGTTCAACCTGGGCCAGGCCGGCTGTTCGCCGGTGCTGGCCGGTCAGGTGCCCGCACGCGGGGTGAACCTGCTGGTCTGTGGCGGCGGTTCGGTGGACGGCTCGCTGCTGGGCGGCCCGCTGGGGCACACCGCCCAGTTGGCGCCCGCCGCGACCCAGCTGCTGCTCCTGCTGGTGCACCTGGTGATCGCGCTGGCGGCCTCCGCCTGGCTGCGGATGGGCGACGCCGCCCTGTCCGGCCTGGCCCGGGCGCTGCGCGCGCTGAGCGAGTCGCTGGCCGGCCCGCTGCGCGCCCTGGTCGTCCTGCTGCTCCCGGCCCCGGTCCGTCCGGTGCTGCGGGTGCCGCTGCCGGTGTCGGACCGCCCGCGGCCGCGCCGCGAGGACGTGGTGCTGAGCCCGGCGCCCCGGCGCGGCCCGCCCGCCTTCGCGCCTGCCTGCTGATCTCCGGCCTCATCTGATCATCCCCGTACCCGCCCGAAACGGGCCCGGTACGCCCGCAGGCAGTGCGCACGACTCCCGCGTTCACCGACCCCGCCGCAGCAGCTGCGGCTTCCCGCGCGCACCCGCGCGCCGCGTACAGGAGTTGACTCCCCCGTGTCCCAGGACAAGAACAAGAAGCGCATCAGTGCCCGCGAGCGGATCCAGGAGGCGCAGCGCCGCGAGCAGCAGGCCGCCAAGCGCCGTCAGCGGATCGTCGTGACGGTCTCCGCCGTCGTCGTGCTGGCCCTCGCGGGCGGTGTCGCCGTCGCGGTCAACTCGGCCTCGGACAAGAACGACAAGTCCTCCGCCGCCGCGTCCGCGCCGCTGGTCACCCCGGCCAACGCCTCCGGCCCGAACGGCACGGTGATCACCTACGGCAAGGCCGACGCCCCGCACACCATGGCGGTCTACGAGGACTTCCGCTGCCCGGTCTGCAAGCACTTCGAGGCGGCGAACGGCGAGACCGTCAAGAAGCTCACCGAGGACGGCCAGATCAAGGTGGAGTTCCACCTGGCGGCCTTCCTGGACAAGAGCCTCGGCGGCAAGGGCTCGCGCACCGCGCTGGCCGCCGTCGGCGCCGCGCTGAACGAGGGCGTGGACCAGTTCAAGGCGTTCCACGACGTGCTGTACGCCAACCAGCCGGACGAGCGCGAGGACGGCTTCGGCGACGTCAACCACATCCTGGACCTGGCCGGCCAGGTGCCCGGGCTGAAGACGGACGCCTTCGTGAAGGCGGTGACCGACAAGACCTACGCCCCGTGGGCGGCCAAGGTCGCCGACGCGTTCAACGACAGCGGCGTGACCGGCACTCCGACCGTCAAGGTGGACGGCAAGCAGATCACCCTGTTCGCCGGGAACGCCGTGGTCCCGCCGGAGCAGTTCACCGCGCAGGTGAAGCAGGCCGCCGGCCTCCAGTAGGCCGCGCCCCACCCCCGCGCACCACCGCACCGTACGGCACCACCCGGCCCGGCCGAACTCCCGGCCGGGCCGGCTCCTCCCAGCCAGCCACCGGAGTGTGCTGCCATGTCCGCTGCTACCACCGTGCCCCCGTCCCGCTCCGCTCCCGACGACGCCGCCCGGGCCGGGGCCCCGATCGGCGCGAGCCGGGCCTACGCCTTCCTGCTGTTCCTCGGCGGTCTGGTCGGGCTGGCCGCCTCGGCGGTCCTGACCTTCGACAAGCTCCGCATCCTGGAGAACCCCTCCTACGTCCCCAACTGCAACATCAACCCGGTGATCAGCTGCGGTTCGGTGATGCGCACCGAGCAGGCGGAGGTCTTCGGCTTCCCGAACCCGCTGCTCGGGCTGGCGGCCTTCGGCGCGCTGGCGGCGATCGGTGCGGGGCTGCTCGCCGGTGCGGCGTACCGGCGCTGGTTCTGGCTGGGGCTGAACGCGGGCACCGCGGTGGGCGTGGGGTTCGCGCACTGGCTGATCTACCAGGCGCTGTACGACATCGGCGCGCTCTGCCCGTACTGCATGGTGGTGTGGGCGACGGTGGTGGCGCTGTTCTGGTACACCACGCTGCACAACCTGCGCTCGGGCGTGATCCCGGTGGGCCCGCGGCTGGGCGTGGTCGTCCGGGAGGCGGCGCGCTACCACTGGGCGCTGCCGGTGCTGTGGGCGGCGGTGATCGCGCTGCTGGTCCTCAACCGGTTCTGGTACTACTGGAGCACGCTCCTCTGACCGTCCGTCAGCCCACGTACCCGTCCGAGTGCAGCAGCGTGGCGGCGCCCGTCCGCCGGGCCTCCAGGGCCCCGGTGAGCCGGCGCGCCGCACCGGGCTGCAGCAGGACGGCCGCCTGGGCCGGGGTGAAGTACCCGTGGTCGGCGATCTCCTCGACCTGCGCCCGGACCACCGACCCGGCCGCGATCGTCCCGCCGTCGAACATGAACTGCACGGCGGGGTGGGCGTGTTCGCCCTGGTCGGGGATGGCGTCGCGCCACTCCACGACGAGCAGCCGCAGCGGCCCCGCCAACAGCCCCGTCTCCTCGTACAGTTCGCGGGCGGCGCACTCGGCGGGCCCCTCCCCCGGGTCCATCCCGCCGCCGGGGAACTGCCACTGGTCGCGGTAACTGGCCTTCAGCAGCAGGACCTTGCCCGCCTCGTCGGTGAGCAGCACGCTGCACCCGACGTAGGCGCGCACCATCCCGGCGAGCCACTCCTCCTCCGAGAGTGCCCAGGTGTCCGTCATCGCGCCTCCTCCGCCGACCGCCGCCGTCGGGGACAATCTGCCGCGATCCCCGCCCGCCAAACGGCTGTTCGCGCCGAATCCACCCGAATGAGTGCCGGGGGCGGCCTCAGCCGAAGACGGCCCGCCGGAAGGCGTTGCGCAGCTCGGTGAGCCGCTGGATGTCCCGGTCGTAGTGCACCTTGTTGGTGAGCAGCAGGGCCCAGCGGCCGAGCCGCCGGGAGACCCAGAAGCCGGTGCCGGTGAAGCCGTAGTGGACGAAGGTGCCCTCGGCCGGTCCGGTGCCGGGGGCGTACAGCCAGGACAGGCCGCGGGCGGGGGCGAGGCCGCCGGTCTGCTCGCGCAGCGACTCCTCGATCCACGCCCCGCCCCAGCGCAGCCCGGGCGGCGGGGCGAGCAGCGCGGTGAGGAAGCGGGCGAGGTCGCGGGCGGTGGAGAAGGCCCCGGCGTTGCCGGAGACCCCGCCGAGCAGCCGGGCCGAGGGGTCGTGGACGACGCCGCACAGGTGGGCGCCGGCGCCCTGCTCGTACTCGGTGGGCGCGGTGCGGGCGGCGAGCGCGGCGCCGAGCGGACCGTAGCGGGTGTCGGCCATGCCGAGCGGCCGCCAGGCCCACTGCTCGGCGAGCCGGTCCAGCGGCGCGCCGCCGAGGTCCTCGACCAGGTAGGTGAGCAGCACGGCGGCCCGGTCGGTGTACTCGACGGCCGCGCCCGGCGGCCGGTGCGACGGGGCGGCGAGGACCCCGGCCCGGATCGCCGCCGGGTCGCGCCCGTAGAGCCGCTCGAAGCGGGTGTACGGGAGCATCCCGGCGGTGTGGGCCAGGAGTTGACGGACCGTCACCGCTCCGGCGGGGTGCCCGGCGGCGGGCGGCCACCAGGCGCCGAGCGGCTCGTCCAGCGGCAGCCGTCCGGACTGCCGCAGCACCCCGGCGCAGGGCCAGAGCGCGACCACCTTGGTGAGGCTGGCGAGGTCGTACAGGGTGTCCGGCCCGGGCCTCAGCCGCGCGTACGGCCCCTGCCCGAGCGCGCCGTGACCGCCGCCGCCGAGCGCGCCGCCGGCGTCGCCGACGGCCCAGACGGCGCCCGCCCCGACGGTGCGCGCGCCGTCCTCGACCAGCCGATCCAGCTCCCCGCCGGGCGCGGCCAGGCCGGGGAGCCGGTCGGCTCCGGGTGCGTCGGGTCCAGTCGCTCGGCGGCTCATCCGTCCCCCTCCTCGGGCCGACGGGAGCCTTCCCCGCGCGGCCGCGGCTCAGACCGCCGGAGCGAGCTCCTTGCCGAGGCAGACGCTCTGCGGGTGGTCCTTGTAGATGCCGAACTTCCGGATCGCGGCGTAGCCCTCGGACTGGTACAGCGCGATCGCCTCGGGCTGCTCGGTGCCGGTCTCCAGGATGAAGCGGGTGCGCCCGGCCTCGACCGCGGTCCGCTCCAGGCGGCGCAGCACCGCGCGGGCCAGGCCGCGGCCGCGGGCGTCGGGGACCACGAACATCCGCTTCAGCTCGGCGTCACCGTCGCGCAGGCCGTCCGGGCCGGCCTGCTTGGCCCGCCAGCCGCCGCAGCCGACCGGCCGGCCGTCCAGGTAGGCGATCATGAACAGGCCGGCCGGCGCCTCGAAGTCCTCGGGGTGCAGGACGGTCTCGTCCGGGTCGCCGTAGCGGCGCACGTACTCCTGCTGCACCTCCGCCGACAGGGCCTGGGCGTCGGGGTGGGCGTAGCCGGTGACACGGAACTCGACGGTGCCGGTGTCCTGGGCGGTGCTGGTGCTCATGGTGAAAAAGCCTACGATCCCCGCTCAGCGGACCTCGAACCGGGCGACCAGCTCGTCCTTGCCGAACATCCGGGCGGTGTCCACGGCGCTCGGGACGCCGGCCCGGGGGTCGGCGCCGCCGGCCAGCAGCACGTCGAGCACGTCCGTGGCGCCCTTGAAGACGGCACCGGCCAGCGGGGTCTGGCCGCGGTCGTTGGCGCGGTTCGGGTCGGCGCCGTACCGGAGCAGCTCCGCGACGGTGGCGGCGTGGCCGTGGTACGCGGCGAGCATCACCAGGGTGTCGCCGCGGTCGTTGGTGAGGTCGGCCGGGGCACCGGCCCCCAGGTAGGCGGACAGGGTGTCCGTCTCCCCGGCCCGGGCGGCGTCGAAGAGCTTCCCGGCGAGCGCGATCACCTCGGCGTCGGGGGCGTCGGCGGGCTGCTGGCTGGCGGCGTCGGTCATGGCGGGCGGCCTTTCCGGTCGGGTCGTCGGGCGGTCTCGGGGCTGCGCCCAGGGCACGGTAGCGGCCGGTGCCGCGACGGGCCAGCGGACGTCCGGGATCCGGATGACGGCCCGCACCCGCCACGACACGCGACCGCACGCGTTGCGCAGCCATTCGAGCGAACTTCCGGGACCCCCCGGAAACTTCCCACCCGCCGCCCGGGAATGCCTGGGCGCACCGAATCCCCGCGCGGCCCGGCCCCCACCCCGGCCGGTGCGCATACCGCCACCCGGCCGCCGGAACGGTATTGAACGGCAGAACCACCCATTTGCACCGTTCCATCATCTATTACTTTTTGTCACGATTAGTGCACTTTCCGTAACACCCCTGCTTGTCCCCACTTCCTGAGGAGCGGAACGTGATCCTCTCGATTTCCGGCATCGTCCTGTTCGGCACCATCGCCTTTCTCTTCTTCCGCCGGGACGGACTAAAGGTCTCCCACGCCATCGTCTGCGCCCTCTTCGGCTTCTACATCGCCGGCTCCTCGATCGCGCCGAGCATCACCGCGGGCGGCGCGAGCCTCGCCAGCCTGCTCAGCGGCATCAGGTTCTAGCCGCCACCTCCTCCCCCGCCGTACCGGCCCGGGCGCGGATCCCACACCGCCCCCGGGCCCCGTCGTTCCCCACCGCGCCCACCCCACCCGTCCCACCGCCCGGGGAGTCAAGGAATGCCGCTCCACCGCCACCTCAGCAAGGGCCGCACGATCGCCCGGACCGCCGGGGACCACGCCTCCGACATGTTCGCCCCGCTCTCCGTCATCGGCCGCGGCCTGCGCCACCACGTCGACTGGGCCAGGTCCCGCTGGCAGGAGACCCCCAAGGAGCGCCGCGGCCCGACGCTGTTCCTGACCGCCGCCCTGCTGATCGGCGTCTACCTGCTGCCGCACGGCCTGCTGTTCGCCCTGATCGCCCTGATGGCCAGCGCCGCCTGGGCCGGCCGGGCCCCCAAGGCGGCGCCCGCACCGCCCGCGCCGGACGCCGCCGACGTCAAGCTCGCCGCCCTCTACGCGGCGCTCACCCCGTACCTGTGCGGCCCCGAGGACGCCAACCCGCTGTACCACTTCGAGGGCGCCTACAAGAGCGCCTTCAGCGCGTGGGAGTTCGACCGCGAGGGCCGGCTCTCCCGACTGGAGATGAGCTACCCGGCCTACTTCACCGACACCGAGCCGTCCTCCCGGGCCCGGATCGAGCAGGTGGTCCAGGGCAAGGCCGGCCGGGCCCGCGAGTACCGCTTCGACTGGGACGAGGAGTCCAACCGGCTGCGGATCACCGCGCTCGCCCCGCTGCCCACCGACATCGCCGCCCAGCGCTTCGTGGCCGCCCCCGGCGAGATCGTGCTGGGCTTCACCGACGAGGACGGCACCGCCCGCACCATCCCGGTCACCCGGGGCGGCACCACCGTCCAGCAGCCGCCGGTGGTCTGGCGCACCGGCCCGCGCTCCTCCGAGCCGCACCTGCTGGTGCTCGGCGTCACCGGCTACGGCACCTCCAGCCTGCTGCGCTCGGTCGCCCTCCAGGCGCTCCCGTACGCGGACCTGGTGGTGGTCGACGGCGCGGGCACCGGCGAGCACGCCTGCCTGGTGAACCGGCCCGGCGTGCACACCGTGGAGACCAGCCTGCACGGCGCGCTGGCCGCCCTGGACTGGGCCGTCGGCGAGACCGAGCGCCGGCTCGCCGCGCTCAACGCCGCCCGGCACGCCGGCACCGCCCCGCCCGAGGACGCCACCCGGCCGCTGTGGCTGCTGCTGGACCACCCGACCGAGCTGAGCGAGCTCGCCCAGGCCGAGGGCCGCCCCGACCCGCAGGACCTGCTGGAGCTCCCGCTGCGGCACGGCCGGGCCGCCCGGGTCACCGTGGTGGTCGCCGACGACCTCGCCGCCCGGGACCGGCTCACCGCCACCGTCCGCACCACCACCCGGGCCCGGGTGGTGCTCGGCCCGGCCGGCCCCGACGAGGGCCGCGACGCGCTCGGCGCGCCGCTGGACATCGTGCCCGCCTCCCACGCCCCGGTCGGCCGCGGCTACGCCCGGATCGGCAACGGCGCCCCGCTCCGCCTCCAGGTGCCCGCCACCGTCGACCCGCTGGACGACGAGGCCCCGGCCCCGCTGCGGGACGCGGTGATCGCCCTGCTGCCGCACCGGGACAGCCGCACCGAGGCGGCCGCCGCCGCACCGCCCCGCCCGGACCGCCCGCCGGTCGTCCCCGCCGCCGATCCGGCCGCGCCGGCCCGTCCGGTCGACCTGGCCAAGGGCGAGCCGATGATCCGTTCACGGCCGATCTCCTGACGGCCGGGCCGGGCCCGTCTCCCGGGCCGGTTCCCCGGCCCTCGACCGGGGGCGGCGACCACCGCCGAATCCCGTCCCGGTACGCTCGTCACGGAAAGTCCGCACGATCACCAGATGTGAAATACGTGACACCTGGGGTGATATCACCGGCCAGATGTGACAAATCGGGCGCAGGTGGGTACAAACAGGGGCGGCACTACAGACGACGCATGTCCCGGGACGGGAATCTTCGTCGGAAGCCGAGCGTTGACCGAACGACGAAGAACAGCGACCACTAGTCCTGTGGGCCATAAGCCCGGGAGGCACGATTCATGAGCGAGCGAGCTCTCCGCGGCACGCGACTCGGGGCCACTAGCTACGAGACCGACCGTGGTATCGATCTGGCTCCCCGCCAGACCGTCGAGTACGCATGTCAGAACGGACACCGTTTCGAGGTTCCTTTCTCGGTCGAGGCCGAGATCCCCGCGACCTGGGAATGCCGCTTCTGTGGACAGGAGGCGGCGCTTCTCGACGGCGACGAGCCGGAAGAGAAGAAGATCAAGCCGACGCGCACCCATTGGGACATGCTGATGGAGCGCCGGACGCGCGAGGAGCTGGAGGAGGTGCTGGCCGAACGGCTGGCCGTGCTCCGCTCCGGCGGGATGAACCTCGCGGTACACCCGCGAGACACCCGTAAGAGCGCCTGACACCTCGCTCCCGCCCCGTGCGGGAGGACGCGAAAAGGGACCCTGGTCACCAGGGTCCCTTTCGCGTTGTCCGGGCATGGTCCGCGTGGTCCGCGCGAGGCCGTTCAGGTGTCGTCCGCGCGACGAGCCCCCGAGGGGCGGGGTGTCCGCCTCTCGGGGGCTCGTACGTCATGACGGTCCGGTCAGCCGGCGATCGGCGGGCGGTAGGTGGTGTCCGGGCCCTGCGGGCCGCGCGGGCCGTCCTCCGGGTCCACGACCTCGCCCTGGACCACCTTGCCGTCCGGGCGGTGGATGCGCAGCTGCTCCTGGAGCCGCATCGCGTCCGCGAACGGGTCGGCCCCGGCGGCGGAGGTGCTGCGCAGCGCCTTGTCCGCGGCCCGGCGCCCGACCGCCCGCCACAGCGCCCGGGTGGGCGGGAAGAGCAGGGTCAGGGCCACCAGGTCCGTCAGGAAGCCGGGGACGATCAGCAGCAGGCCGGCCAGCACGGTCATGCTGGTGCCGGTCTGCGGCTGCTGGGACTGCGGGTTCTTGCTCTGCTCGATCGCCGCCGACAGCGCCTTCAGCCCGGCCCGCTTGATCAGCGAGCCGCCGATCAGGACGCCCGCGACGAGCAGCAGCACGACGGTGAGGCCGCCCAGCCACGAGCCGACCTGGACCAGCAGCCAGATCTCCAGCACCAGCCAGGCGGTGATCAGCAGCGGCAGCACCCGGCGGAGCCTGCTACGCGGGGCCGGACGGGTGGGGGTAGCTTGCTGGGTCACGATACGAATCCACTCCAAGCGGTGCTCTGCGCGCCGCACGGGAGGTCCGGGCCGGCTACGGCACCACCTGGTCCAACGATTCCTACCCGGCCGGTGTTCCGGACGGGGCCTTCCGGCGGCGGCCGACCAGCACCGCCGCGCCGCAGGCCAGCAGGCCGCCGACGGCCAGCGTCCACTCGGGGGCGGCGCCGACCCGGTCGGCCACCGTGGTGCCGTCGCGCAGCGGGACGGTGGCCGACAGCTCGGCCGCGGTCAGCTCCTCGGTGCGCTGCCGGACGCTGCCGTCCGGGCCGATCACCGCGCTGATGCCGCTGGTGGCGGCGATCAGCACCGCCCGGCCGTGCTCGACGGCCCGCAGCCGGCTCATCGCCAGCTGCTGCTCGGGCTGGCCGGTCTTGGCGTAGGTCGCGTTGTTGGTCTGGACGACCAGGACCCGGGCGCCGCTGTCCACGGTGTCGCGGACGATCTCGTCGTACGCGACCTCGAAGCAGATCACGTCGCCGATCCGGGCCGGGCCGAGCTGCATCACGCCGTTGTGGTCGCCGGGGTAGAAGTCCCGGGCGACCCGCTGGAGGCGGGTGATCACCTTCATCAGCTGGTCGCGGAAGGGCACGTACTCGCCGAACGGGACGGGGTGCTGCTTGGTGTAGGAGGCGCCGGGGCCGGTGACCGGGTCCCAGACGATGCCCTCGTTCTGGACGTGCTGCGCGTCCGGGCCGTCCACCAGGGTGCCGACCAGGGTGGGCACGCCGATCGCCTTCACGGCCTCGTCGATCCGCTGGCGGGCCAGCGGGTCGCTGAACGGGTCGAGGTCGGAGGAGTTCTCCGGCCAGATCACGATGTCGGGGCGCTCGACCCTGCCGGCCCTGATGTCGGCGGCGAGCCGCTCGGTGGCCGCGGCGTGGTTGTTGAGGACCATCATCGGGCGGCCCAGGAAGTCCATGCCCGGGTTGGGCACGTTGCCTTGGACGATGGCGACCTTGACGGTGTCGTCGGCGGCCGTGGGCACCGGGACGAGGTAGCCGGCCAGCAGCGCGGCCACCGCCCCGAGCGCCGCCAGCGCGGCCGCCTTCGGGGCCCTGCCGGGCCCGCGCAGCCGCAGGGCGGCCCAGGCCAGCAGGGCGCCCGACAGGGCGACCGCGAAGGTCACCAGCGGCGCGCCGCCGAGCGCGGCCAGCGGGGTGTACGGGGTGGCGGTGTTGGCGAAGGCGAGCCGGCCCCAGGGGAAGCCGCCGAGCGGCAGCCGGTCGCGGGCCCACTCCTGGGTGATCCACAGGCAGGCCGTCCAGAGCGGCCAGCCGGGCAGCCGGGAGGTGACGGCCAGGGCGCCGCCGAGCAGGGCCAGGAACAGCGCCTCCACGACCGACAGGCCGATCGTGGCGTCCCAGCCGACCACCCGCAGCCAGCTGAGCAGCATCAGGAAGAACGGCAGGCCGAACGCGAAGCCCGTCCACAGGCCCTGGCGGAAGGTGCGGCCCCGGGTGAGCAGCGACAGCGCGGCGACGCCGAGCAGCGACAGCGGCCACAGGTCGTACGGCGGGAAGGCGAGGGCCAGCAGCAGGCCGGCCAGGGCGGCGAGGCCGGTGCGCGGGAGGCCGGCGCGGACCTTGGCGAGCGCACGGGCTCCGCGGCTCGCCCGGGGCGCCGGCTCCTGCGGCTCGGGGACGGCCTCGGGCCGTTCCTGGGTGACGGGAGTGGCCACCGGCGCACCATCTTCCTGGGGCTTGCTGTTCGGACGCTGTGCGAAGAAGGTACCCCGGAAGGTCGGAGACCCGTGAGGTCAGGGTGGTAGCGGGGTCAGCGCGGGGTGTAGCGGACCTCCCGCAGCGGCCAGTGCCCGGCGAGCCAGTCGGAGACGGCGCGGTACAGCGGGGCGTCCAGGTGGGCGCGGTCGGCCCGGACCCAGGAGCTGACCGAGACCGCGGACGGGTCCTCGCGGTCCGGGTAGATGTAGACGCAGCCGATCACCTCGTCGCGGTCCGGCTCCAGGACGGTGTAGGTGAAGCCGGTGCGGGCCTCGAAGTCGGCGGCGTGCCGGCGCAGGTCGTCGAGGTTCCGCTCCGGCGGCATCCCGTCGGCGGGCGGCCAGCCGCGGCCGGCCCAGCCGGGGGTGGCGCGGATGTGGGCGATGGAGCCCGTCCAGGCGGCGTGGTCGGAGGCGTTGTGCCGCTCGCCCAGGGGTTCCAGGCGGAACTCCGGGGCGAGCAGCTCGCGCGGGACGGTGAAGTCGGCGGGTACCAGGGTCATGGTGGTCAACCTAGGCCGCGGCGGCCCGCCGATCCACGGGGTTTACCGCTGGTACACCGTGCGGCCGCGGACGACGGTGCGCAGGCAGGTCGGCAGCGGGTGGCCCGGGGTGAGGTCGGGCAGGCCGGGGGTGCCGGAGCGCGGGTCGGTGGACCAGCCGGCCACCCGGGAGTCGGGGGCCTGGACGACTAGTTCGCCGGCCGCCCAGATCGCGTAGCTGGCGACCGCGCCGGGGACCAGCACGCCGTCCTGGTCCCGGCCGACGGCGCGCCAGCCGCCCCGGGTGTGGGCGGTGAAGGCGGCCCGCACCGAGATCCGGTGGTCCAGGGTCCGGTGGAAGGCCGCCGCGCGGACGGTGCCCCAGGGGTCGAGCGGGGTGACCGGGGCGTCCGAGCCGAAGGCCAGCGGGACGCCGGCCCGCAGCAGCGCGGCGAAGGGGTTGAGGGCGGCCGCGCGCTCGGCGCCCAGGCGCTGGACGTACATGCCCTCGGGCCCGCCCCAGGCGGCGTCGAAGGCGGGCTGGACGGAGGCGGTCAGGCCGAGTTCGGCGAAGGCGGCGACGGCCTCGTCGTCCAGGGCCTCGGCGTGCTCGACGCGGTGGCGCAGGGCCTTGACCCGGTCGGCGCCGACCCGGGCGCCGGCCTCCCGGACGCCCTCGATCACGGCGGCCACGGCCGCGTCGCCGATCGCGTGGAACCCGGCCTGGAGCCCGGCCCCGGTGCAGGCGGCGACGTGGTCGGCGACCTGCCCGGCGGTCAGGTAGGCGGTGCCGGTGTGCCCGGCGTCCGCGTACGGGGCGTGCAGGCAGGCGGTGTGGGAGCCGAGCGCGCCGTCCACGAAGAGGTCGCCGCCGGCGCCCACCGCACCGAGCCGGCGGGCGGTCTCGACACCGCCCAACTCGCCCCAGTAGCCGAAGACTTCGGGCCCCTCGCCGTCGGCGGCGAGAGCCAGCAGGGCGGCCAGGTCGGCCTCCGAGGAGATCTCCGGGCCGGCGCACTCGTGCAGGGCGCCGATGCCGAGCTCGGCGGCGCGGGCCAGGGTGGCCCGCTGGGCGCGGCGGCGCTGCTCGGGGGTCAGCCGGGCCAGCGCGGTCCGCCGCACGACGTGGTGGGCGTCCCTGGTGAGCGGGCCCTCGGGGTCGAAGCCGGGCGCCTCGGCCAGGCCCTCGGTGAGGTCGCGCAGCGCCGTGGTGGCGAGGGCGGAGTGCACGTCGGTGCGGGAGAGGTAGAGGGCGGCGCCGCGGGCGGCGGCGTCGAGCTCGGCGAGCGTGGGCGGGCGGCCCTCGGGCCAGCCGCTCTCGTCCCAGCCGTGGCCGATCAGCACCCCGCCGGGCTCGGGCCGGGCGTCGACGAAGGCGGTGACGGCGGCCAGGGCGGCGGCCAGCGAGGGGCTGCCGGTGAGGTCGAGGCCGGTGAGCGCCAGGCCGGTGGCGGTGGCGTGCACGTGGGCGTCCACGAAGGCGGGGGTGACCAGGGCGCCGTCCAGCTCGACGATCTCGTCGGCGGTCGCGGCGTACGCCTCGGCGGCGCCGTCGCTGCCGACCCAGGCGACGTGCCCGCCCTCCACGAGCATCGCGGTGGCGAAGGGGTCGGCGGGGCTGTAGACGGCGCCGCCGCGCAGCAGGACGGTCCGGGGAGTGCGTTCGGTCATGCGGCCTAGTCTGCACCCCGCCCGTTCGCGGTCAGAGCTTCGGGGGTCGTGCCTCGTACGGGGTGGACAGGACGACGGTGGTGCGGGTGGAGACGCCGGCGGCGCTGCGGATGCGGGCCAGCAGGTCCTCCAGGTCGCCGGGGGCGCCGACGCGGACCTTGAGTATGTAGTTCTCGTCCCCGGCGACGCTGTGGCAGGCCTCGATCTCGGGCAGGCCGGCCAGCCGTTCGGGGGTGTCGTCCGGGGCGCTCGGGTCGAAGGGTTTGACCGAGATGAACGCGGTCAGCGCCAGGTCGACGGCGTCGGGGTCGATGATCGCGGTGTAGCCGCGGATCACCCCGCGCTGTTCGAGGCGGCGCACCCGCTGGTGCACCGCCGAGGTGGACAGGCCGGTGGCCTTGCCCAGGTCCGTGTAGCTCATCCGGCCGTCTTCGAGGAGCAGCTGGACAATGCGTTGGTCGAGATCCTCCACAGTGCGCAAACCTACCCGGTCGGGAGCACGGGGGGCGCACGCGGTGGCACGGGGAGGGATCGCAGGTACCGGGCGGGCACATGCCGGGCGAATGTGGCGTCCGGTGTGGCCAAGGACACACCCGGTGCATCACGGTGCACGGGACCGCAGGGTTATGAGTCCTGATCACAGGGAAGTGCTGGTTGTGGCCCTGGACGACCACGCCGGGCCCGATCCTAGGGGGATCCTCATGCCTGCTACTGACCAGCGTGTGCTGGGCGCCGACGAGACCGACGATATGACCGACCGCGAGGACCTCGCGGTCGATTACATGCCGGGCACCGACCCCGGCGAGGCGGAGAACTGGGACATCTTCCGGGTCGACTGCCCCGAGTGCCGCCGCCCGATCGCCCTGGTGGCGGACGAGGACCGGCTGCCGCAGCACGCGCTGCTGCCGACCGCCTGGAACCCCTTCGCCCCCGCGATCTGCCCGGGCTCGGGCACCCCGACGGACGACCTGGCCGAGGTCGAGGCCCCGGAGGACGCCGAACCGGCCCGGATCGACGCGCTGTTCAAGCTCCCGACCGGGCTGGACTGGCGCACCCAGCCGTTCTCGCACGCCGTCGCGCACCGCCCGGTGCGGCTCGCCGCGGTCGGCCAGGCCGCTCCGACCGCGCCCGCCGCCCCGACGGTCGCGACGATGCGGGCCGCCATCCCCGAGCAGCGCCGCCGTCGTCCGGCGCTGACCGCCCGTACCGCCAAGGCGAGCTGACGCTCCGCCGGGAACGCCTCCGGCCGTCACTCCGCACCCTGGAGTGACGGCCGGAGGCCGTGAGGGAGCCGGGCCTGTCCGGTGGGTTTTGTCGGACCCGGCAAGGACCCGCCGGACAGGCCCTGGGCCGTCAGGCCTTCGTGAGGTGGCGTCCGATCACCAGGCGCTGGATCTGGTTGGTGCCCTCGACGATCTGCAGCACCTTGGCCTCCCGCATGTAGCGCTCGGCCGGGAAGTCCTGGGTGTAGCCGTAGCCGCCGAGCACCTGGACGGCGTCGGTGGTCACCCGCATCACCGCGTCGGTGCAGAACAGCTTGGCCATCGCCGCCTCCTTGGAGAACGGGCGGCCGGCGTCCCGCAGCCGGGCGGCGGAGAGGTAGAGCGAGCGGCCGGCCTCGATCTGGGTGGCCATGTCGGCGAGCATGAAGGACAGGCCCTGGAACTCGGCGATCGGGCGGCCGAACTGGTGCCGGGTGCGGGCGTAGTCGACGGCGAGGTCGAGCGCGGCCTGGGCCACCCCTATCGCGCAGGCGGCGATGCCGAGGCGGCCGGAGTCCAGCGCGGCGAGCGCGATCTGGAAGCCCTGCCCCTCCTCGCCGACCAGCCGCTCGCGGGGCACCCGGGCGCCGTCGAAGTGCAGCTGCGCGGTCGGCGAGGACCACATGCCCATCTTGTGCTCCGGCGGGGCCGCGGACAGGCCCTGCTGGGTGCCGGGGACCAGCAGGCAGCTGATGCCCTTGGGGCCGTCGACGCCGGTGCGCACCAGGGCGCTGTAGAAGTCGGCCTGGCCGCCGTGGGTGATCCAGGCCTTGGTGCCGTTCACCACGTACGTGTCGCCGTCGAGGTCGGCGCGGGTGCGCAGCGCGGCCGCGTCGGATCCGGACTGCGGCTCGGAGAGGCAGTAGGCGCCGAGCTGCTCGCCGGAGAGCATGGCGGGCAGCCACGTCTCGCGCTGCTCGTCGGTGCCGAAGGTGGCCAGCGCGTGGCAGGACAGGGTGTGCACGCTGACGCCGAGGCCGACGGCCAGCCAGCCGGCCGCGAGCTCCTCCAGCACCTGCAGGTACACCTCGTAGGGCTGGTCGCCGCCGCCGTACTTCTCGTCGTACGGGAGGGAGAGCAGGCCGGCTTCGCCGAGGGTGCGGAAGACCTCCCGCGGGAAGCGGCCGGCGGCCTCGTCCTCCGCCGCGCGCGGCTGGAGCTCGCGCTGGACCAGGTCCCGGGTGAGGCCCAGCAGCTCGCGGGCCTCCTCGGTGGGCAGCTGGCGCTCCACGGCTTTCACAGGGGAGGGGGTCATGGCGGTGGTCGCCTCCTCGATCGGGGCGCGGGACCGAGGTGTCGGCCGGTCCGGCGTGGGTGTGGCTGGTCGGACCGACCGGCACCGGGTTGCGGTGAACGGCCGTTCACAGTCGTGGCGAAGGCGAGTATGCCCGAAACCCGCGCTGCCGTCACGACCTGCACATATGAACTGGACGCAGTGGCGGGCTACGGCACCGTAGGGTTGACGTTGTGGCTGTATCCGAACCCCTCCCGACCCGATTCCGGCCCGCTCCGGGCGACCGGCTGACCGCGCTCGCGGCCGAGTTGCGAGCGCTGCCGCCCTCCTGCGGGCCGGTGCGGCTGGTCGCGGTGGACGGCCACGCGGGCTCCGGCAAGACCACCTTCGCCGGACGGCTGGCGGCGGCGCTCGGCGGGGCCCCGGTGGTCCACCTCGACGACCTGGCCACCCACCGCGAGCCCTTCGGATGGACCGGACGGCTGCGCGAGCAGGTGCTGGAGCCGCTGGCGGCCGGGCGGGACGCCGAGTACCGGGTGTACGACTGGACGCTGCGCCGCTTCGCGGGCACGGCCGCGGTGCCGGCCGCCCCGGTGGTGCTGGTGGAGGGGGTCGGCGCCGGGCGGCGGGCGGTGCGGCCGTGGCTGGCCCGGGTGATCTGGATGGAGCTGGACGCCGTCTCGGCCCGGCGGCGCGGGGAGGAGCGGGACGGGCCGGAACTGGCCGAGTTCTGGGCGGGCTGGGCCCGGGCCGAATCGGCGCATTTCGCCGCCGATCCGAGCCGTCCGCACGCCGTGACGCGGGTCGACGGGGTGACCGGCCGGATCGCCCCGGACACCGTCGGTGAATCTTCAACCAACGCCTTGACCTGCGACATCGCCAGGATCTAGGTTCTCCTCAGCCACCGGAACACCAGATTCCGGTTGCCTCGGACCCGGCGCCCCCGGCTTGTTCCCCCGTGAGCCGGGGACGCCGTCCGGTCCCCTTCCGAAACCCGCTCCCCCGCCGCCCGTTTCGTCGCCCGGCCGCTCAACGGCCGCTCGTGCGATCGCATTTGCCCCTGTGCGGCACCCTTCCGGATCAGCGCCGCGCCGGTACGATTCCTGGCAGGCGCAGTTGCGCCACAGGGGGTCGACGACCACCGGCCAGGCTAGGCGCAGGCAACCCGCCGGCCGAGCCCCGGGCCGCACCGCGGGGGGCGTGAGTGACGACGGTGGACAGTTCCGACAGCACGGCGGGCGGGCCCGACCGGCTCGCCGACCGCGCCTGGCTGCGCGCCATGGACGCGTACACGGCCGGTGCGTACACCCGGGCCGAGGAGGAGTTCCGGGCCGCCGTCCGGCTGGACCCGGGCATGGCCGACGCCTGGCTCGGACTGCACGCGCTGCGCAGCGACACCTCGGCCGCACTGCTGGCCATGTACCGCAACCAGAAGCGGTTCGGCGAGCAGCGGCGACTGCACCGACGGCCGCTCAGTTCCTGGTACTGGCTGGGCTGGTGGGTGCAGCCGGTGCTGGAGGACGCCCGCGACCTCGCGCTGGCGCACGCCTCGCACTGGCTGGACGGGCGCCACCTGGCCGAGCTGGACCGGGCGTTGGAGCAGTGTCCGGCGCCCAGCGAGGACCCGTCCGCCCGCTTCCTGTACGCCTGCCGGTCCTACCTGCTCAAGGACTGGGAGCAGCTGATCCGGGACACCGACCGCCTGCTGGACGACCCGCTGCTCGGCATCGAGGCCGGGCTGTTCGCCGGCATGGCGCGGGTGCGCCTCGACATGTGCGCCCAGGCGCAGGCCCCGCTGGCCGCCTCGCTGGCCCGCTGCCGCTCCGAGCAGCCGCAGCGCAAGGAGCTGCGGTACTGGCTGGCCCGGGCGTACGAGGGGGCCGGGCGCAGCGCCGCGGCGCTGCCGCTCTACCGGGCGGTGCACCGGGCGGACCCGGCGTTCATGGACACCGCGACCCGGCTGACGGCCATCTCGGCCGAGGACGCGCTCGCCGACGGCCTCGTGGACGCCATCGCGGACGGGCTCGCCAACGGGCTCGCGGACGGGCTGACGGCGGGCGGCACCCCGGGTGCGGCCGACGCCGCCGCACCGGGCGGGCCGGGTGCCGATCCCGGCTACCCGGACGACGCCGGATACCCCGAACTGCCCGGGTACGGGGAGGAGTTCGGGAACGCGGGCGGGCCGGGCGGCGCGACCGTCCCCGGCGACGGGCTGTCGAGCGACGGAGTGCCCGGCGGGCTGTCGAACGGCCTGCTGTCGAACGGCCTGGCGTCGAACGGCGGCGGACCCTCGGTGGACGCCGGACTGGTGGACGGCCCCCCGGCGGACGGGGCCCTGGCCGGCGGCGCCCTGCTGGACGGGCCCGTGACCGGCGGCGCCCGGCTGGACGGCGCCCCGGCCGACGGCGCTCCGCAGGCCGCCGCGGAGCGCTCCGGCTCGGGCGCCCCGACCGGCCCCGCCGTACCGCCGCTGCCCGCCCTCGGCCGGGTGCAGCCCCGGACCGCCGCCGTGCCGGAGCTCCGGTCCGCCGGCGACGAACGGGAGTTGGACGCGGCCCTGGCCGAACTCTCCCTGATGGTCGGCCTGGAGCCGGTCAAGCGCCAGGTGCGGGCGCTGTCCGCCCAGTTGAGAATGTCGCGGCTGCGGGCCGAGCAGGGCCTGCCCGTCCAGCCGCCGAAGCGCCACTTCGTCTTCTCCGGCCCCTCGGGCACCGGCAAGACCACCGTGGCCCGGATCCTCGGCCGGGTCTTCCACGCCCTCGGCCTGCTCTCCGGCGACCACCTCGTGGAGGCCCAACGCGCCGACCTGGTGGGCGAGTTCCTCGGCCAGACGGCCGTGAAGGCGAACGAGCTGATCGACTCCGCGCTGGACGGCGTGCTGTTCATCGACGAGGCGTACAGCCTCTCCAACTCCGGCTACACCAAGGGCGACGCGTACGGCGACGAGGCGCTCCAGGTGCTGCTCAAGCGCGCCGAGGACAACCGGGACCGGCTGGTGGTGATCCTGGCCGGCTACCCCGAGGGCATGAACCGGCTGCTCGCCACCAACCCCGGCCTCAACTCCCGCTTCACCACCCGGGTCGACTTCCCCAGCTACCGCCCCGGCGAGCTGACCGCGATCGGCGCCGCGCTGGCCGGCCGGGACGGCGACGGCTGGGACGAGGACGCCGCCGAGGAGCTGGCCAGCATCTGCACCCACGTGGTCCGCGAGGGCTGGATCGACGAGCTGGGCAACGGCCGGTTCATCCGCACCCTGTACGAGAAGTCCTGCGCCTACCGGGACCTGCGGCTGACGCTGCTGCGCGAGCCGCCGGGCCGGGAGGACCTGGCCACCCTGCGGCTGCCGGACCTCGTCCAGGCGTACGGGGAGCTGATCGACGGCCGGAGCTGATCCCCGCACCGGCCCCCTGCTCAGCCCCTGAGGAGCGCGGCCTCCCGCTCCCGGTCCAGCCCGACCCTGACCCGGTCGCTCCGCTGCGGCGCGCTGCCGCCGATGGACCGCAGCCAGGCCCAGGTGGACTCGACGGTCTCGGCGACCGGGCGGCAGCGCAGCCCGGCACCGAGCGCGCGCTCGACCGAGCCGGTGTGCAGGAAGTCGTACAGCTCGCCGGGCCCCAGCCAGATCGGCAGCTCGGTCCACGGCTCGACGCCCGCCGCGAGGATCCGCTCCGGGTCCGTCCAGCGCAGTTCGGCGTCCGAGCCGGTGGCCCGTACGCAGGCCTCCAGCAGCTCGCCCATGGTGGCGTGGCCGGACGGGCCGACCAGGTTGTACGGGCCGCCGAGCCGGGCCGCCGAGGCGTCCAGGAGCCAGGCCGCGAGGTCGCGCACGTCGATGTACTGGAGGGCCAGGTCGCGCGGCCCGGGGGCGAGCACCGGGCCGCCCTCGGCGATCCGGTTGAGCCACCAGGGCAGCCGGCCGATGTCCTCGTGCGGGCCGATGATCAGCCCGGCCCGGGCGAGCAGCGCCCGCCCACCGAACTCCGCCTCCAGCGCCAGCTCCGCGCCGCGCTTGGCCTCGGCGTAGGGCACCTCGCCGGTGAGGTCCGGGGAGGAGACGACCACCGGCGCGGCCTCGCCGGCCCCGGCCGCCAGCGGGTGGTCGTACACCGACCGGCTGGAGACGTAGGCGAAGTGGCCGACCCGGCCGTTCAGGAGGCGGGCGCTGTCGCGCACCGCCGCGGGGGCCCAGGACCAGGTGTCCACCACCGCGTCCCACTCCCCCGTGCCGAGCGCCGCGAGGCCGTCCGGCGCGGTGCGGTCGCCCGTCAGCACCCGGACGCCCCCGGGCGCGGGCCGCGTGCCGCGGTTGAGGGCCGTCACCTCCCAGCCCCTGGCCAGCGCCTCCTCGGCGACGACCCGTCCGACGAACCCGGTTCCACCCAGCAGGAGAAGTCTCATGCCGGCCACCCTGCTACCAGGGTGGCCGGCATGGGAACGGGTGCATGCTCAGGGCAGAATCGCCAGGAGCGGACACGCCGTCGGCGAAAGCCGGAACTCTCCGGGGAGGCGCCGGCCGACGGACGTCAGGCCGTGGCGCGGTGGTCCGGGTCGTGCATCTCGCCGACCAGCTCCTCCAGCACGTCCTCCAGCATGACCACGCCGAGCGTGCGCCCGTCCTGGTCCAGCACGGCGGCCAGGTGGCAGGTGGCCCGGCGCATCGCGCCGAGGGCGTCGTCCAGCGGGAGGCTGCCGCGCAGCACCGTGATCGGCCGCCACAGGCGGGCCGGGACGGGTGCCGAGGGGTCGTCCACGTCGAGGATGTCCTTGAGGTGGACGTAGCCGAGGTAGCCGTGGCCGGCCGGGTCGCCGTCGGTGACCGGGAAGCGCGAGAAGCCGGTGCGCAGCGCCAGCTCCTCGACCTCGGCGGCGGTCGCCTTGGTGTCCACGGTGACCAGCTGCTCGGGCTTGAGCAGCACCTCGGTGACCGGGCGGCGGCCCAGCTCCAGGGCGTCCTCCAGGCGCTCCTGGCGGCTCTCGTCGAGCAGCCCGGCGTCCCGGGAGTCCGCCAGCAGGTACATCAGCTGCTCGGTGGTGAAGACCGACTCGACCTCGTCCTTGGCGTCCACCCGGAACAGCTTCAGGATGCCGTTGGCGGACGCGTTCAGCGCCCGGATCACCGGGGCGAGCCAGCGGGCCAGCCGGTCCAGCGGCGGGCCGAGCCAGAGCGCGGCCTTCTCCGGGCCGGCCATGGCCATGTTCTTCGGCACCATCTCGCCGAACACCATGTGCAGGAAGACCACGAGGGCGAGCGAGATGCCGAACGAGAGCGGGTGCATCAGGCCGGACGGGACGCCGATCGCGTGGAACGGGCCCTCCAGCAGGGAGGCGATGGTCGGCTCGGCGAGGGCGCCGAGGCCCAGCGAGCAGACCGTGATGCCGAGCTGGGCGGCGGCCAGCATCGCCGAGACGTTGGACAGCGCGTGCAGCACGGTGCGGGCGCGCTTGTGCCCGGCCTCGGCGAGCGGCTCGATCTGGCTGCGGCGCACCGACACCACGGCGAACTCGGCGCCGACGAAGAAGGCGTTGCCGAGCAGGAGCAGCAGCGCGACGGCCAGTTGCAGGGCGGTCATCGGCCCTCCTCCCGGTCCTCGTCGAAGCGCGCGGGCGCGGTGGTGCGCTCCACCCGGACCTCGGTGGTGCGGTGGCGGTCGACACCGGTCACGGTGAACCGCCAGCCGGGCAGCTCGGCCTGCTCGCCCACCTCGGGGAGCTTGCCGAGCAGGTCGGCGACCAGGCCGGCCAGGGTCTCGTACGGACCGTCCGGGGCGTTCAGGCCGATCCGCTCCAGCTGGTCGATCCGGGCGCGGCCGTCGGCCTCCCAGACCGGCAGGCCGTTGACCGGCGGCAGCGGGAACAGCTCGGGGTGGTCGTCGGGGTCGTGCTCGTCCTGCACCTCGCCGACGATCTCCTCGACGATGTCCTCGACGGTGACGACGCCGGCGGTGCCGCCGTACTCGTCGACCACGATGGCCATCGGCTGGAGGCGGCGCAGCTGGTCGAGCAGCCGCTCGGCGGGCAGCGTCTCGGGCACCAGCAGCGGCGGCGAGGCCAGCTCGGCGACCCGCACCAGGCCGCGCCGGGCGGCCGGGACGGCCAGGGCGTCCTTGAGCGTGACGATGCCGGTGACCTCGTCCAGGCTGTCGGTGTGCACTGGGAAGCGGGACAGGCCGGTGGCCCGGGTCAGGTTGATGACGTCGGAGGCGGTGGCGTCGCGCTGGAGCGCGGCCACGTCGACGCGCGGGGTCATCACGGACTCGGCGGTCAGCTCGCTCAGCGCGAGGGTGCGGACGAACAGGGTCGCCGACTCCTCGTCTATCGCGCCGGCCTTGGCCGAGTGACGGGCCAGCGAGACCAGCTCGTCGGGGGTGCGGGCGTGCCCCAGCTCCTCCTGCGGCTCGACGCCGAAGGCCCGTACGGTCCGGTCGGCGGTGCCGTTGAGGAAGCTGATCAGCGGGCGGCAGACCCGGGAGAAGGCCATGTGCGGGGCGGCGACCGCGCGGGCCACCTGGAGCGGGCGGGAGATCGCCCAGTTCTTCGGCACCAGCTCGCCGATCACCATCTGGACGACGGTGGCCAGCACCATGCCGACGATCACGGAGACGCCGCGGGCGGCCGAGTCGGGCACGCCGATGCCGGTCATGACGGGTGCGAGCAGGGTCGACAGGGCCGGCTCGGCGAGCATGCCGACCACCAGCGAGGTGACGGTGATGCCGAGCTGGGCGCCGGAGAGCTCGAAGGAGAGGTGCCGCAGGGCCCCGGCGACGCGGCGGGACTTGGCGTCGCCCGTCTCCGCGGAGCGTTCCACCTCACCGCGCTCGACGGTCACGAAGGCGAACTCGGCAGCCACGAAGAGGCCGTTGGCGAGGATCAGGAGAACGGCTGCGAGCAACAGCAGCCAGGCGGTGATCACAGTGCCGCCTGCCTTCCGGGGAGCGGAAGCGAGGCGGCGCAGGTACTACCGGACGGATCGTCCATCGAGGGGGAGTGTCACTCCTCTGGTCGGGTTCGGGCACTCGATTTTCGGGCAGGGCGAACTTTGCCCTGCTTTTACCAGCGTAGACCATACCCGGATGGGCGTAGGAAGCCCGTTCGGCCCGCCGGGGGCGGGGAACCCCAGGTGGGGGGACGTCCGCCCGGGTGCGGGCCGGGGCGCGGGCTCAGGCCCGGTGCAGGCCTTCGGGCCCGGGAGCGGGCTCAGGCCTGGGCGTGGTGCTCGACCAGGTCGCGCAGCGCCCGGGCGTCCGCGATCGCCTGGTCCTTGCCGACGCCGGACTGGATGCCGACCGCGGCGAGCGAGGTGCCGTCGGCGAGGTCGAGGGTGGCCCACGGGTCGCCCTGGCGGAAGTTGACCCGGACGATCTCGGCCCAGGCCAGCCGGCGGCGGCGGACGAAGTTGACCACCGTCACGCCCTCCGCGTCGGCGCTCACCTTGGGGCGGGCCAGCATCAGGCCGACGCCGGCGAACAGCAGGCCGCTGGCCGTCATCATGATCCGGTCGTTGAGCTGCCAGTTCTCCGGGAGCAGCACGGCCATCGCGGAGAACAGCACCACCATCAGCACGCAGACCGGCAGCAGTACGGCGCGGGTGCGGCGCGGAGCCCAGGTGACGGGGAACTGGACGGACGGCGTGGACACGTGGGTTCTCCGGGGGTGGTTCTGGGGGCGGCAGCACGGCGGGGCGGGGACGCCGACCGGCGTCCCCGCCCCATTGAACCGTTCTTTACCCGCGCTCGGGCGGGCGGGTCAGAGGCGGCAGGCGTGGATGTTGGTGACCAGGATGGCCCGGGCGCCGATGCCCCAGAGGTCGTCCATGATCTGCTGGGCCTCCTTGCGGAGCACCATCGACCGCACCGCGACCCAGCCCTCGGTGTGCAGCGGCGAGACGGTCGGCGACTCCAGGCCCGGGGTGAGCGCGACGGCCGCGCCGACCTTCTCGGCGCGGATGTCGTAGTCCATCAGCACGTAGCGGCGGGCCACCAGCACGCCCTGGAGGCGGCGCAGGAACTGCTCCACCCGGGTGTCCTCTCCCGCGCCCTTGGGCCGGATCACCACGGAGTCGGAGACCAGGATCGGCTCGCCGAACACCTCCAGGCCGGCGTTGCGCAGGCTGGTGCCGGTCTCCACCACGTCGGCGATCACGTCGGCGACGCCCAGCTGCACCGCGGTCTCGACCGCGCCGTCCAGCTTGGTGACCGTCGCCTTCACGCCGTGGTCGGCCAGGTGCTGCTCGACCAGGCCGGTGTACGAGGTGGCGATCCGCAGGCCCTCCAGGCCCTTGACGTCCTCGACGTCCACGCCCTCGGGGCGCGCGAAGCGGAAGGTCGACCCGGCGAAGCCGAGGGCGAGCACCTCCTCGGCGTTGGAGTGCGAGTCCAGCAGCAGGTCGCGGCCGGTGATCCCGACGTCGAGGCGGCCGGAGCCCACGTACACCGCGATGTCGCGCGGGCGGAGGAAGAAGAACTCCACCTCGTTGTTCGGGTCGACGAGGACGAGCTCCTTGGGGTCCTTCCGCTGGCGGTAGCCGGCCTCATGGAGCATCTCCGCCGCGGGACCCGAGAGCGAACCCTTGTTGGGGACGGCGATGCGCAGCATGGGAGGTTGCTTCCTTACCTGTTCGGAGGATGGGGGTGCTCGGGAGAGCGGGGGTGTCTAGAGGTACTTGTAGACGTCGTCGAGCGTCAGTCCGCGGGCGATCATCATCACCTGGAGGTGGTAGAGGAGCTGCGAGATCTCCTCCGCCGTCTGCTCGTCCGTCTGGAACTCGGCGGCCATCCAGACCTCGGCGGCCTCCTCGACGACCTTCTTGCCGATCGCATGGACGCCCTGCTGGACGAGCTGCGCGGTACGGGAGGACGAGGGGTCGCCGGTGGCGGCCTTCTGCTGGAGCTCGGCGTAGAGCTCCTCGAATGTCTTCGAAGCCATGATGGGGCCACCTTACGGCGTGCGGGCGGACGGACGGTAAACGGTCCCGGAGCGTGGACAGTCGGGTGGACGTCCGCGCTCCGGGACCGGACGGACCGGGTGCGGCCCCGTGTCAGAGCGCGGCGCGCAGCGCCACGACGGTGGCGACGGCGGCGGTGACGGCCTCGTGGCCCTTGTCCTCGGCGGAGCCGGGCAGGCCGGCGCGGTCGATCGCCTGCTCCTCGTTGTCGCAGGTCAGCACGCCGAAGCCGACCGGGACGCCGGTGTCCACGCTGACCTGGGTGAGGCCGCTGGTGGCCGCCTGGCAGACGTAGTCGAAGTGCGGGGTCCCGCCGCGGATCACCACGCCGAGGGCCACCACGGCGTCGTAGCCGCGCTCGGCGAGGCGCTTGGCGGCGACCGGCAGCTCGAAGGTGCCGGGCACCCGCAGCACGGTCGGCTCGGCGACGCCCAGCTCCTTGAGCGCGCGGTGCGCGCCGTCCAGCAGGCCGTTCATCACCGTGTCGTGCCACTGGGCGGCGACGACGGCGACCTTGAGGCCGGCGGCGCCGTCGATGGTCAGCTCGGGGGCTCCGTGACCGCTCATGTTCTCTTCCGTTCTCTGGTGTCGTCGCTGGTTCTGAGGTGTGCGGCTTCAGGAGCCGAGGCCGGGCAGGTCGTGGCCCATCCGGTCGCGCTTGGTGCGCAGGTAGCGCAGGTTGTGCTCGCCGGGCGCGATCTCGACCGCTTCGCGCCCCTTGACCTTGAGCCCGTGCTCGGTGAGCGCGGTCAGCTTCTGCGGGTTGTTGGTGAGCAGGGTGAGCGAGCGGACGCCGAGGTCCACCAGCATCTGGGCCGCGATGCTGTAGTCGCGGGCGTCGGCGGGCAGGCCGAGGTCCAGGTTGGCGTCGACGGTGTCCCGCCCCCGCTCCTGCAGCTCGTACGCGCGCAGCTTGTGGGCCAGGCCGATCCCCCGCCCCTCGTGGCCGCGCAGGTACAGCACCACGCCGCGCCCGGCCTCGGCGACCCGCCGCAGCGAGGCCTCCAGCTGCGGGCCGCAGTCGCAGCGCAGCGAGCCGAAGACGTCACCGGTCAGGCACTCGGAGTGGACCCGCACCAGGACGTCCTCGCCGTCCGGCAGCCGCCCCTCCGCGTCCAGGCCGCCGGCCACCAGCGCGAGGTGCTCGACGCCGTCGATGGTCCCCCGGTAACCGACGGCGGTGAACTCCCCGTGCACGGTGGGCAGGCCGGTCGCGGCGGCCCGGTCGACGTGCAGCTCGGTACGGCGGCGGTAGGCGATCAGGTCCTCGATGGAGATGATCGCCAGGCCGTGCTCGCGGGCGAAGGCGACCAGCTCGGGCAGCCGGGCCATGGTGCCGTCGTCGTTGACCACCTCGGCGATCGCGCCGGCCGGCGGCAGCCCGGCGAGCCGGGCCAGGTCGACGGCGGCCTCGGTGTGGCCGGGGCGGACCAGCACGCCGCCCTCGACGGCGCGCAGCGGGAAGACGTGCCCGGGGCGGGTGAGGTCGCCGGGCTCGGTGCCGGGCGAGGAGAGCAGCCGTACGGTGCGGGCGCGGTCGGCGGCGGAGATGCCGGTGTCGACCCCCTCCCGGGCGTCCACCGAGACGGTGTACGCGGTGCCCTTGCGGTCCTCGTTCACCTGGGTCATCGGCGGGAGCTTGAGGCGGTCCAGCTCCTCGCCGGTCATCGGGGCGCAGATCACGCCGGAGCTGTAGCGGACGGTGAAGGCCATCAGCTCGGCGGTCGCGGCGGACGCGGCGAAGACGATGTCGCCCTCGTTCTCACGGTCCTCGTCGTCGACCACGACCACGGCGCGGCCGAGCGCGATGTCGGCGATCGCCCGCTCGACCGGGTCGAGGACGAGCTCGGGGTCGGCGGCACCGCTGGTGGACTGGTTCTCGGTCATCTCGGTCATACCGTGGCTCCCTGCGGGACGGTGGCGGACTTGGCGCGCGGCTCACGGGTGCTCAGCCACCAGGACCGCAGGCCGAGCAGCACCAGGACGAAGTAGACGGAGTAGGTGAGGCCGGAGAAGGTGTAGCCGCTGTTGAAGGCGAACGGCACGCCGACCGCGTCGACCGCGATCCAGGCGAACCAGAACTCCACCCAGCCGCGGGCCTGGGCGACCATCGCGGCCAGCGTGCCGACGAAGACGTAGGCGTCCGACCAGGGGCTCCAGGACAGGCTGGGGTAGGACGTGAACAGCAGGGCGAGCGCGACCGTGCCGGCCGCCGTACCCGCCGCCAGCGCGATCCGCTCGCGCCAACTCGCGAACCGTACGGCGATCGTGCCGCCCTCGCGGCGGCCCCGCTGCCACTGCGCCCAGCCCCAGGCGGCGGTGACGATCACGATCAGCTGCTTGCCGATCAGGCCGGGGACGTGGCCGCCGAGGTAGGCCGCGATCAGCACCGCGCCGGACAGCAGCTGGACCGGCCAGCTCCAGACCGAGCGGCGCCAGCCGAGCGCGAGCCCGCCGAGGCCGAGGATGTTGCCGAACATGTCGGCCCACTTGACGTGTTCGCCGAGGACGGTGAACGCCTCGCCGCTGAGCCAGCTCACTCGGACTCCCCCGGGGTTCCGTCGACCGGCAGGCCGGACGGGGTGGACGGGCTGGAAAGGTCGGACGGGTGGGGCGGGTTGGAAAGGTTCGGCAGGTTCGGCAGGTTCGGGAAGTCGGGCAGGGTGCGGGACTCCAGGAGGCGCTCGACGTACTTCGCGAGCACGTCCACCTCCAGGTTGACGCCCTCCCCGACGGCCTTGGCGCCGAGCGTGGTCAGCGCGAGGGTGGTGGGGATGAGACTGACGGTGAAGCTGTCCGCAGCCGCCTCCACCACGGTCAGGCTGACGCCGTCGACCGTGATCGAGCCCTTCTCCACCAGGTAGCGGGAGATCGTGTCGGGCAGCGAGAACCGCAGCACCTCCCAGCGCAGCTCGCCCGCCGCGTCGCGCTCGCCCGGCTCGCGGCTCAACAGCCGCCCGGTGGCGTCGACATGGCCCTGGACGAGGTGGCCGCCCAGCCGGGCGCCGAGCGCCATGGCGCGCTCCAGATTGACCCGCGAGCCGGGCGCCAGCTCGCCGAGGCTGGAGCGGTGCAGCGTCTCGGCCATCACGTCGGCGCTGAACTCACCGGTGCCGGCGGCCAGTTCCGCCGGGCTGTCGACAACGGTCAGGCACACGCCGTTGACCGCGATGGAGTCGCCGTGCCGGGCACCCGTACAGACCACCGGGCCGCGCAGGCGGATCCGCGAGGAGTCGCCGATCTCCTCGATCGACACGACCTCGCCGAGCTCTTCGATGATGCCGGTGAACACCCGGGTTCTCCTCGCGCTTGGGGCGCGGACTCCGGGGCGGCATGGGAGATGACACGGACGGGCACCGGCGCACGGACCCGGGACACACCCGTCGCCGGGGATGCCGAGGCCACCGGGAGATCGCTCGCCCGGCACGGGAGACACCGCTCCCGTCGTTCACCTGACCGGGGCCCGGGAGGCAGTCTCCTGCCACTGGACCCACGGGTACTGCTCTTCGTCCGCCCGCGCACGCCTCCCATCCGGACTTTAACCGTCGGTCCAGGAATTTCACCTGGTCAACCGGCCGCTGGCTGCGGACGGGTCGCGGACTGTAACCGCCGGTTCGGATTTTCACCGACCCCGGAGTGCGCTGAACGTCACTGCTTGATGCCGTCATTGTGCCACGGTCGGCGCAAGGGCAGGGAGGGCCTCCGGCTGTGGTCTGTTTCACGGGCTTGCGGGGAATGCGCGGCGGGGTGCTACCGCGGCTCCGCCGGGGGGCGAGCGTACGTTGGAGGGCCATGTGCGCGGGGGTGCGCGTGTTCGGCGGGCCATGCGCTCGGAGGACCGCGGCTCAGAGGGCCGCGGGGGCGGTGATCGACGTGAAGTGGGTGACCTCCGGCGGGTGGGCGAGGTAGCTCAGCTCGCCCTCCGACCAGACCGGCCGGATCCGCCACATCGGCCCCGCGTACCCGCGCAGCGCCTCCTCGTCGCGCCAGCGGCTCAGCACCAGCACCCGGTGCCCGTCCTCGGACACCGAGCGCAGCAGCTCGCCGCCGAGGCAGCCGTCGGTCCGCCCGAGCTGCGGGATCACCTGGGCGGCCAGGTGCGCGCAGAACTCCTCGATGCGACCGGCCGAGACCTGCCCGGCCCAGATCCTGACGATCACGACCACCACCTCCGGCTGCGGCTGGCGTCCCACGCCCGGGCATCCCTCGCCCGGGCGCGCTGACCACTGACCCGGCGGTCCCCGCCCGGCGAGCCCCGAGCCAGTGGTCCCTGGCCCCCATTATGAGCGGAAAGCCGCTGGTGGGGAGGGGTGGAGCCGGAATTTCACGGAGGGTTGCCAGGGCCCGGGGAACGGGGTGCGCCGAGCAGCCTCGGCTACATTCCCGGTATGACGACCACACCGGAATCTGTCGTTTCGTCAACCACCGCAACCACCGCGCCGAACCGGCCGGGCAGCCTGTTCGACGCCCTCCACGCGGGCGCGCTCAGCGATCCCGCCCAGCTGCGCGAGATCTACGAGCAGCCCGGCGACCAGGCGCGCCGCAAGCAGGTCGACCACCTGCACGAGGTCGCCCAGCGCCTGATCGCCTGCTCCCCGCTGGTCTTCGTGGCCAGCGCGGACGCCGCCGGGCGCTGCGACGTCTCCCCGCGCGGCGGGCCGGCCGGGCTGGTCTCGGTGCTCGACGAGTACACCCTGGCCATTCCGGACGCCACCGGCAACAAGCGCTTGGACACCCTGCACAACATCCTGGAGACCGGCCGGGTCGGGCTGCTCTTCGTCGTCCCCGGCCGGGACGCCACCCTGCGGGTCAACGGGCGGGCCTGCGTCTCGACCGACCCGGAGCTGCTGCGGCAGCTAACCGCCGTCGGCAAGCCGCCGCGCAGCGCCATCGTGGTCGCCGTCGAGGAGGTGTACGGGCACTGCCCGAAGGCCTTCCTGCGCTCCTCGGCGTGGAAGCCGGAGAACTGGCTCGCCAAGGACGAGCAGCCGAGCTCGGCGGAGGTCACGCTCTCGCACCTGCGGGACGAGTCGCTGACCGTGGAGATGATCGAGCAAATCGAGCGGGAGGCGCTGCTGTACCGGTACGAGTGAGGCAGCGGGGACTTCTCCGCTCGGGGTCCCCGTCTCGCTGTGAGTGTCCGGCGGTCGGTTTGGCGGGTGCCCGGCGAGGTGCCCGGCGAGGTGCCCGGCGAGGTGCCCGGCGGCCGGCCCGGTGGGTCGGGCGCCGGGCCGCGTGCCCGGTCGGTCTCGGGGCTCCGCTGCCCCGGGCTCAGGCCGCCTTGGGAAGGTCCACCACGGGCGCGCCGTCGGCGGCCCGCTGGACCGCCTCGACGCCCTTGTGGGCCGCGTCCTTGCTGGCGTAGCCCTGGCCGGTGGCGACGATCTCGCCGTTGCCCGCCTTGAGCCGGAATCGGTACTTACCGCCGGCGTCCTGATAGACCTCGAACTTGCCCGACATCGGGGCCACCTCCTCGCGGGGCCTCCTCGTGGAGCGCTCGATGCGCCCGCTGTCCGGCCCCCGGCGCCACCGTGCACCCGGCACCGCCCAGGCCGCACCCGGGCGGCGGCCGGACGGGTGATGCCGGGCCCACCGGGGTTTGCGGAGGTGCAGGGGCGGCCGGCCGGTGGTTTGAATGGACGGATGGACTGCGTCTTCTGTGCGGTGGTGGCGGGCGAGGAGCCGGCGCACCGGGTGCTGGACGACGAGGTGGCGGTGGCCTTCCTGGACCGCCGGCCGCTGTTCCCCGGGCACGTCCTGGTCGTGCCGCGCGCCCACCACCCGACGCTGGCCGACCTGCCCGCCGCCGAGGTCGGGCCGTTCTTCCTGCGGGTGCAGCGGGTGGCGGGGGCCGTCGAGCGCGGGCTGGGCGCGGCGGGCAGTTTCGTGGCGGCGAACAACCGGATCAGCCAGTCGGTGCCGCACCTGCACGTCCACGTGGTGCCGCGCAATCCGAAGGACGGGCTGCGCGGGTTCTTCTGGCCTCGGCGGCGGTATCCGGACGAGGCGGGGGCGGCGGAGGTCGCGGCCCGGCTGCGGGAGGCACTGGAGGAGTGACGGGGGCGGGGCTCCGGCTCCGCGCCCTGCCGTGGGGATCGCGCGGGGGGGGTCGGCTGGGGGTCGGCGGAGGTCGACTGGGGGCCGATTGGGGTCGTACCTCCGCAGGAGCATCGGCGGGGTCGATATCGTTTTCCGGGCGGACGATCCGGCCGAACGGGGCGCCTAGGCTCGCGAGCATGAACGAACTCGCCTGCCTCGTGCAGCAGACGGCCGACCGGCTCGCGGGCCGACACGTCGGCGCGGTGGTCGCCGGGCTGGCCGGCGACGACGTGGAGATCCGGGGCGCCGGGCGGACCGGTCCGGGCGGTGGGGTACCAGGACCGCAGACACTGTTCGACATAGGCTCCGTCACCAAGGTGTTCACCTCGCTCGTGCTCGCACGGCTCGCGCTCGACGGCGCGGTCCGGCTGGACGAGCCGCTCGCCGAGGTGCTCACGGGAGCCTCGGGCGGTCGGGCCGTCGTCCCGGCCAGGGGCGCGCAGCCGATCACCCTGCGGCACCTCGCCACTCACACCTCGGGGCTCCCCCGGCTGCCCCGGGGCATGCTGGCGCAGTCGCTGCTGTCCCCCAACAAGCCCGATCCGTACGCCGGTTGCACCGCCGAGCGGGTGCTCGACGGGCTCGCGCGGACGCGGTTGCGGACCGCGCCCGGGCGCGGCTTCCGCTACTCCAACCTCGGCGCGGGGCTGCTCGGCCTGGCCCTCGCGCAGCGGTCCGGCGTCGGGTACGAGGAGTTGGTGGCGCGCGAGGTCTGCGCACCGCTGGGCCTGGTGGACACCTGCGTGCGATCGGACGAGGAGCAGTCCGCGCGGCTGGCGCACGGGCACACGCCGGGCGGCCGGCCGGTGCCGCACTGGAGCTTCGGGGCCGTGCCCGGCATGGGCGGGCTCCGGTCGACCGCCGCCGACCTGGTGGTGTTCCTGCGGGCCCAACTCGCCGCCGGGCGCGAGCCGGAGGCGCCGCTGTCAGCCGCGATCGCCCTCACCCGGGAGACCCGCCACCGGGTCAACCCCTTCGCCTGGACGCACCTGGGCTGGCTCGGGCACCGGCTGCACACCCAGCAGGGCGGGCACCTCCAGATCTGGCACAACGGGGGCACCGGCGGGTTCCGTTCGTTCGTGGCCTTCGACCCGGAGAAGCGGGTCGGCGCCGTGGTGCTGGCCAACACCCGCCGGTCGGTCGATCCGGCGGGCACGGCGCTGCTGCGCGGGCTGCAGAACGGGTTCGCGGCGACGGGGTGAGGGTGGTGGCGGGGGTTCCGGCGGCGACGGGGGTTCCGGCGGCGACGGCGGGGGATTTCCGTCGGAATGTGCCGATCGGCACTGTCGGCGGGCGCGGTGAGGAGTCGATCCTGGGCATCCGATGGTTGCGGCCCTCCTGAGGGGTTGCCGCGGAGCGGAGGGAGCTCGGTATGACGGTGGTGCGGGCCGCCCGGGCGGGCGTTGCGGCCCCGCCCAGGGGCACCTGGGCCGTTCGTCCCCACCCCCGTGGCGGGCGGCTGCGGCCGGGGCGCGATGATGGCGGGGTCTAACCAGGCCAAAAGGTGCTGATTGGCACTGTCGCCGGGGGCGGCGCGCGGTCGATGCTGGGGTTCTGGAAGTCGCGGTTCCGTTTGGGGAGCCCTCCGACTGAGCCGAGTGAAAGGGGGCCGACGTGGCGGTGACGTGGTCGCCGACGCGGGTGCGGTCGGCGGGTGCGACCGGTTCTGCCGACCTGGCCGCTTCTGCCGGTGCGGCCGGCGTGGCTGGTGCGGCCGGCGTGGCCGATGTGGCCGGCGCTGCCGGTCGACTGGGCCCGGTGCTGCGGGTGCACAGACGGTTCCGGCCTCTGTCCTGGCCGGCGCGGGTGTGGTTGCACGCCTGCGGGGTGGCCGTCTCCGTGGTGGTCTGTCTGGCGCTCGGCGAGTGGTGGCCCGCGCCCGTACTGGCCGCCGCCGCGGTGGTGGCGGTGAGCGGGTACGAGCGGCTGCGGCCCACACCCGGGCTGCGCTCCGTACGGGTCCACGAGGGCGGGCTGGTGCTGGTCTCGGCCGGCGGCGGCGAGGAGCCGCTGCCCTGGCGCGCGATGGAGGCCACCGAGTACTCCCCGGGAGGGCCGCACGGGGAGTACGAGCACGGGCGAATATGGCCGGCGGGCGCGGACGAGCCGCTGGTGCTGGCGCACCTGGGCGGGCTGGGCAGGCTGTTCCGGGAGCTGGAGGAGCGCCTCTCCCCCGGGCTCCGGGCCGCCCTGCACGAGACGCTGCGCGCGGAAGGAAGCGTCCGCTTCGTCCGGGGGCGACTGACGGTGACGGCCGGCGGGCTGGTGCACCGGCCACCGCACCCGCTCGCCGCGACGGAGGCCTACCGGTGGCCGGAGGTGCACTCGGCCCGGGCCTCCGCCCTCGGCGAGCTGGAGGTCCGGACGCACTCGGCCGGTCTCCCGCTCACCTTCCCGGTGCCCAACGCCCGTGCGGCCGCAGGCTTCCTGGAGGACCTCCGGGCGGCCTCCACCGGCTGACGGCCCGCCCTGGCCGAGCAGCCCCGGTGCAGGTCCGCACAGGTCCGCCCAGGCCCGTCCCCTAGGGGGCCCCACAGCTCCTTCCGGAAGGGATCAGTACGCCGCTGAGTGGACGTCAGTTCCGTGGCGGGCGGCCTACGGTCGCTGACATGAGCCGACTCCGTACGACCGCCGCCGCTGCGGCCCTGCTGCTCGCGCTGCCGCTGTCCGTCGCCGCCGCCGCGCCGGCCCTGGCGGCCGCGCCCGCCAGCTCCGCCACCGCTCCCGCGAACCCGACCACCCGGACCGCCGCCCAGGTCGAACTCCCCCGCCCGACCGGGCCGTACGCGGTCGGGCAGGAGGTCCTGCACCTCGTGGACCAGAACCGTCCGGACCCGTGGGTGCCCGCCGCCGGTCCGCGCCAGCTGATGGTCTCGATGTACTACCCCGCGCACGCCGGGACGGGCACCCCCGCCCCGTACATGACGCCCGCCGCCGCCCGCGCGCTGCTGGACGGGAAGCTGCCGGGCAACACCATCCCGACCGAGGCGGTGTCCGGCACCCGGACGTGGGCGGAGTCCGGGGCCCGCCCCCAGGGCGGCCACTACCCGCTGGTGGTCCTGTCGCCCGGCTTCACCATGCCGCGCGCCACGCTCAGCAGCCTCGCCGAGGACCTGACCAGCCGCGGCTACGTCGTCGCGCTGGTCGACCACACCTACGAGAACACCGGGACCACCTTCCCCGACGGCCGGACGCTCCCCTGCGAGGTGTGCGGGACGCTGAGGACCCAGGAGGCCTGGGAGGCCCTGGACGCGAGCCGGGCGAAGGACGTCTCCTTCGTCATCGACCAGTTGACCGACCGCCCGCACCCGGCCTGGCGCTACGCCCGGCTGATCGACCGCGACCGGATCGCCATGGCCGGACACTCCGCCGGTGGCGCCGCCACCGTCCCGGCCCTGCTCACCGACGACCGGATCCGGGCCGGGGTCGACCTGGACGGCACCATGGACTACCTGGTGCCCGAGTCCGGCATCAAGGGCAAGCCGTACCTGATGATCGGCCACCCACTGCCCGGCGGCGGCGAGGACGAGAGCTGGATCAGGAGCTGGCCCCGGCTGGACGGCTGGAAGCGCTGGCTGACCGTCGACGGCACCGACCACGGCAGCTTCACCGACTTCCCGCTCTTCTTCGACGGGCTCGGCCTCCCCAAGGGCCCGGACACCACCATCGGCAGCCAGCGGGCCGTCGCCCTCACCCGGCAGTACGTCGGGGCGTTCTTCGACCTCCAGCTGAAGGGCGTCCCCCAGCCGCTGCTCGACGGGCCGAGCGCCGCCAACCCGGAGGTGCGGTTCACCCCCTGATGGCCGTCCCCGAATGACAGCGATTTCCGAGTGACAGCGGTTCCCGGGGCGGGGCCGTCGGCAGCGCGCCGGCGGCCCCGTCGGCGTACGGGCGCTCCGCCTACGGTCAGCCGGGCAGCACCGCCGCCGAGGCGATCGGTTCGAGCAGCGGGTGGGGGCGGACCAGGGCGCGGGAGACCGGGTCCTCGCGGTGGCCGCCGGCCCGGGCGGGGTTGGGGCGCATGACGACCGCGGTCGGCGGGACGGGCCCGCCGCCGCAGGCCGGGCAGACGCCGACGAGGTCGAGGTCGGTGCCGCAGACGGCGTGCGCGAAGAGGTGGTACGGACCCCCCTCGGTGGCGTGCCGGCCGCCCCAGCGACTCAACTGGTAGAGCGGGCCCCAGAGTTCGAGCCCGGTACTGGTCAGCAGGTAGCCGTGGCGCAGCGGCGCCCGCTGGTACGGCTCCTTGCGCAGCACCCCGGCCGCGACCAGGGCGTTGAGGCGCGAGGTGAGGACGGCGCGCGGGATGCCGAGGTGGGCGAGGAAGTCGTTGAAGCGCTGCACGCCATAGAACGCGTCGCGCACGATCAGCAGGCTCCAGCGCTCGCCGACAACCTCCAGGGCGCGGGCCAGCGCGCACTCCTGCAGTTCGTAGTCGGTTCCCAGGGCCATGAGCGTCAGCCTAGTCCACCCCTCTAGTGGGTTCAATGAACAGACCAGCAGTGGTAGCGTGCCATTCGAGACGAAGGTTCATTCACCAGACTATGAAGGTCCGGCCCTCGGAGGGAACACCCATGCCCCCCGCACCACCTGGCTCCTCACCCGCCTCCTCCCCCGCCACCCCCACCGCCCCGGGCCCGCGCGTCCGGCCCGGGGCCACGCTGGCGACCACCGCGGCGGCGACCGCCCTGACCACCGTCGCGTACACCGCCCCCACCGCCTCGCTCGCCGCCACCGCCCAGGCCGCCCACCTGGGCGCCTCCGGCCGCACCTGGATCCTCACCAGCACCCTGGTCGGCATCTCGGCGCTGCTGCTCACCGCCGGGAGCGCCGCCGACGACCACGGCCGCAAGCGGGTCTTCACCTTCGGCGTGCTGCTGTTCGCCGCCGCCGAGGCGCTGGCCGCCCTCGCCCCCGGCGGCGCCGTCTACCTGGCCTCTCGGGTACTCCTCGGCGCCGCCTCGGCCGCCGTCCTGGCCCCCGCGCTCGGCCTGATCAGCCACGCCCACCCGCCCGGGCCCGGCCGGATCCGGGCGCTCGGCGTCTGGGGCGCGGCGGTCGGGCTGGGCATCGCGATCGGGCCGGTGTACGGCGCCCTGGTCCAGCAGTGGGCCGGATGGCGCGCGGTCAGCGGCGGGATCGCGGCGGCCGCGGCCGTGGTGGCCGGCTGCGCCGCCGGGGTCCTCACCGAGTCACGGGCCGAACGCCCGCGTGCCCTCGACCCGTACGGGGTGCTCACCCTCGCCGCCGGCACCTCCTGCCTGATCGCCGGACTGGCCGAAGGCCGCGGCGGCTGGGGACAGCCCGCCGTGGTGGCGCTGCTGGCGGGCGGGGCGCTGCTGCTGGCAGCGTTCGCCGTGGTCGAGGCGAAGGTCCGGGAGCCGATGCTGGACCTCGCCCTGTTCCGCAGCCCCGGCTTCATCGCGGCCACCGGCGGGGCGCTGTTCACCGGGCTGGCCCTGGTCGGCTTCATGAGCTACCTGCCCACCCTGCTCCAGGGCGTGCTCGGCCTGTCCGGCCCGGCCGCGGCCGGCGTGCTGGCCCTGTGGTCGGGCCTCTCGGTGGTCTCCGCGCTCCAGGCCCGCCACCTGGCCACCCGCCTGCCCGCCACCGCCCAGGTCGCCCTCGGCCTGCTCGTCTGCGGCACCGGTGAGGCCGCGCTGTACGGGCTCACCCCCGGCTCGTCCTGGCTGCGACTGGCCCCGGGACTCGCCGTCGCGGGCATCGGCAGCGGCATCCTCAACGCGGCGCTCGCCCGGCTCGCGGTCAGCAGCGTCCCCGCGCACCGGGCCGCCATGGGCTCCGGCGCCAACAACACCTCCCGCTACCTGGGTTCGGCCCTCGGCGTGGCCCTCACCGTCACCGTCGCCGGCTCCCCCCACCCCACCGCCCACACCCTCGCCGCAGGCACCGACCGGGCCACCCTCACCGCCGCCGCCCTCTGCCTCCTCGGCGCCCTCCTCGCCCTCGCCGCCCACACCACCGAATCCCGCACCACCCACCCCACACCAGCCTCGGACCCCACCCCCGTCCCGTGATCCGCAGGGACCCCCTCCCACCCCCGCAAGACACCAGAAGTCGGCCAAGCCGACTTCCGCCGCGGCAGCTGAGACGCCTCCCCACCTGTGGCAACACAGGCACCGGTTTTGTCGGCCAACGGTTGAGGTTCTGGACGACTTTCCGTGACCCAGAACCCAAATTGAGCCGCTGCCGATGCCATTTGCCGCAACATGTGGCCTGAAGCAGCGAACCCCGGAGCCGCCAGGGCCGATCCAGGCGCCAGCACCGCGCAACCGGTCCGCCCGAACCACCACCCCAAGGCATACGCGGAAGGCCGCCGGACGACCGCGCCGAGGCCGACGGACAATTCGCGAGCAGACCGGGAGCCCACACACGAAAATCCCACCCTCCAAGCGCACGAGAAGTCGGCTCAATCGACTTCCCACGCACAACCAGTCGGAAGGGCCCGCCCCGGCTCCGCCGACATCAACCGGGGCTCGCCCGCCTGAAGTGCGAGCCGGACACCGGCGAAGCGGGCCCCCCGACCAAACGCCCCGTACTGAATAGCGTCACTGGGCGAGGCGCGAGAAGTCGACCGGGCCGACTTCTCGCGCACACACCGGCTCGGTGCCTGGCGGAGGCCGGAACGACAGGAACCGCGCTCGGGCAGGAAGCACGGAAAGTCGGCTGGATGACTCTGCTGGCGAAGTATTCGATCTAGGTCAGGCTCAGGCCGTCGTTGCGATGCCGTGTTGGGTGCAGAGGGCGGTTTCTAGGGGTCGTCGCAGGCCGGGGCCTCGGACCGCTTGTGAGACGGTGCCCTCGATGCCGGCGCGGGCCCGGTAGGCCTCGCGCCATCGGGGGGTGTCCTGTT